>JBGRQB010000044.1:0-25760 GCA_041725875.1 Rhodothermaceae bacterium | reverse complement strand
GTTCCGTCAATTAAACCTTTACCGCCAGTTGAAATTACAGCGCCAAATGTTGGCTTACCAACAAGGGTTCCGATTTCAAATGATTTGTAAGCGTGAGAGAAAATTTCTGCATTTGAGTAACTTGCCTGATTACATAGTGCAACCGAAGGTTTGTTCCAGGCGTAGAATGGTAATCTTTCACCAAACGGATAATATGATTTGAATTTTTTGTGATCTTCAAGACTCTTAGCAGCGCCTCTTGGAATTGTATAAGCGTGCTGTTTAACATTAAGAATAGCCATAAGGTAATCTGTAGTCCAGCCACCGCCGTTATATCTTACGTCAATAACAATACCTTCTTTACCGTAACCTGCAGATGCAAGTTCTCTTTCAAATCTTTCAAAGCTTGGCATACTCATACCCTGAATGTGAAGGTATCCGAGTTTTCCGTTTGAATATTTGTCAACCAACGCTCTTTTATCTTTAATCATTTCATTATAAAGAGCTGAGTTAATTCTTCTTGCCGGTCTGATAACAACATCTTTTTCTTTACCGTTTTTAGTTTCAACAGTAAGAAGAACTTTTGAATCAACAGTGTTTGTTAAAAGGCTCCAGAAGTTCATATTTTTTGTAACTTCTTCGTTGTTAACTGCAAGAATAACATCACCAACTTTTAATTTACTTGCCATTCTGTCAGCAGGAGTTTCAGCAACTATTCTTGTAACTTTTACACCTTTGTTTAAAGGCTTAACTTCAATACCAAGTCTGCCGGTAGTTTCTCTCTGGGTAGATTCGCGTCCACCGCCGTAAAGTCCCATATGACTCGCATTGATCTGACCAAGCATCTGGTTAAATGTAAAAACGAAATCTTGTTTTGTTGAAGCTTTTAATGCACGTCCTTTATAAAGCTTTTTAAGTCCGACCATATCCTGACCGTGGAAATTAGGATCATAGAATTGATCGTATAATGTTCTCCAGGCTTCTTCAAAAATCTGATCTAATTCAGCTTTGTAATCGATGATCATTTTTGCAGAGAAAGGAAGTGATTCTGTTTTACCAGATTTTGTATTTACTCTGGCCAACGCTCTTCTTTTTACCATATAAAGGTTGTTGCCTGATTTATCAAGTATGAAACCATAAGGATTAACTCCGCCTTTGGTAAGAGCTTTTGCGCCGGTTCCGTCCCACTTAATTTTGTAAAGATCTCTTCCTTTTGCGCCGGGAACTTTTGTAGTAAAGTAGAAAGTTTTACCATCTTTTGAAATTGCAAGTCCGCCTTCATTACCATCAAAAGAAGTTACTCTTATAACTCTTTCGTGAATGTTTTCAAAATCTATTTTTACAGGTTTAACTTTACCTTTTTTTCCTTTCTTAGATTTTTTTGCCGGAGCATCATCATCCTGCCAGTCTTTTTTAGTTTTTTCCCAATCTTTTTTGTTAAGGAAAACAAACCAAACATCGGCATCGCTGTTGTGTCTCTGAGAAAGGAAACCTAATTTTGATCCGTCAGGTGACCATACAGGAGCATAATCTCCGCGAGGATGCATACTTACATTAACAGGTTTTTTGCTGTTATCTGCTGAGTGAATAAATACTTCGCTGTTGAAGTTTAAATCTTCTAAAGTATAAGCAAGCCATTTACTGTCAGGGCTCCATCTGATGCCGCTTGGTCCGCTCCACTGATCAAGAAGAACTTTTTTATTGCTGAAATCACCTTCTGCATCAATATTGGCAACAACTAATTTTCCTTCGCCAATAACGTAAGATATTTTTTTACCATCTGGTGAAACTGTAGGGTAATGAACATCTTTTTCAGAATCTGTAAGTTTTGTGATTTTATGTTTTAATGATTTAAGAATGTTTGAATTTTTTTTGTCGGCTGACTGAGCCATATAAAGATCAAAAGTACCTTCACGGTCAGATGAGAAGATTAAAGTGGAATCACTTAACCATGTAACATTCTGATCTCTGTAAGGAGATTTACTAAGATTTACAGTAAAGCTTTTTTTCTTGTTGTTTTCAGAAACAAAAACTTCGCCGCGGATAACAAATGCAGAAAGTTTACCATTAGGAGAAACTGCATATTCAGTTATACCGGTTCTGAAAGTTTTATGTTCTTTAGGATCAAATTTATAATCTGTTGCAATTTCGATATTAACTTTTTTGTAAGAACCGCCGTTAGCTGCAACTGTGTAAATGTTTGTATCTTTTTCAAATACAATTGTTTTACCGTCGTTGCTTAAATCAAAATTTCTTACAGCATCATCTTTAATGTTTGTTACTGCTTTAGGAGTTCCTGCTGCTTTACCATTTCCATCAACTTTTACAGAGAAAATATTATATCTTCCTGCTCTTGCGCTGATGAAATAAAGGTTGTTGTCATTTCCCCATACAGGCTGGTGATCCTGACCTTCAAAAGTTGTAATTTGATTGTAAACATCTTTTTTTGTGTCATAAATCCAGATATTTTTATTTGCTGAACCAGTGTAAGCTTCACGGGCAACACGACATTCACCTTTAGTGTAAGCAACAAAGCGTCCGTCAGGAGAAATAACAGCTTCAGTACCAAAAGCATCCATAAATCTTACAGGAGTGCTTCCTTTTGCAGAAACTTTTAACATTTCTCTATCCCACTCAACCTGACGATAAGATCTGGATGATGAGAAAATAATTTCATTGTTGTTTGTCCAATCAGAAAGAGCGTCACCGGTTGACATATAAGTAATTCTGAAAGGAGTACCGCCCATAGCGTTAATTGTAAAAATGTCGTTATTACCAAATCTGTTACTTTCAAAAGCTATTTTGTCACCTGATTTGTTCCAAACAGGATTTGTTTCATAAGCTTCGTGAACCGTAACACGATATGCGCGTCCGCCAGTAGTTGATACTGTCCAGATATCCCCCTGATAAGAGAATGCAATCTGGGAACCGTCTGCATTAATTGCAGGAAATCTCACATACGGAGAATTGCCGGCAAATAATCCGGTGCAGGTTAAAACTGTGAATAAAAAAAATAGAAAAGCTTTTTTCATAATATCCCCCAAGATATTTTTTTGAATTAACAAGATCATTGCAAAGATATAAATAAATTATTTAAATTCAGTCTAATTATCGAAAATCGAATAATCAGACTTACACACAATTAAAACGGAAGTAAAAGACGATTTCCATAATTAAAGAAAGCGATTTGACGGGATAAGAATTCAATTTTTAAGAGATTTTATTTAACTTTGATATAAAACTAATTCAGGGCAATTTATGAGATTCTTTATATGCATTCTATGGGTGATTTGTTTTAATATAAATGCACAGGAAATTAAAACTTTTCAGGATGAAAAAAATTATTCTTTTTGCTGGAATACGGAAAAAATTGATGATGAAATTTTAACTGATCCTCGCAAAATTGAATCTGATTCGGAAGGAAATGTTTATATTCTTGACAGAGGTGATAATTTTATCAAAATTTTTGATCTGCAGGGGAATTTTATTGCAAAATTTGGCGGTAAAGGAAAAGACCCGGGCGAATTTATCCAGCCGGTTGAGTTTTTTACAGATAGCCAGAACAGAAAATATATCTATGATCTTCAATTGGGGAAGCTGAATATTTTTTCATCTGAAAACCAATTTGTTAAAGCGTTGCCTCTGCCGGGATTAGTTGAAAAAATCAGAAAAATTAAAAATGGATTTATAATTCAAAGCTGCAGGTTTGTTTATAAACAATCTGTGAGAATTAAAAAGTATACTTATACTATTTACGATGAAAATTTAAAAAATAGAAAAGATTTCTACTCATCTGAATTCAAAAAAGCTGTAAAACGTAAAAATGCATTGGTTTATATTCCATTTGCATCAGATGATTTTTGGGAAATCTTAGATGAGGATCGAATCTTAATTTTTGACAGTGAAGAATTCAGAGTTTTGGTTTTTGATGAAAATGGCATAAAAATAAAAGATGAAAAATTTGATGGAAAGAGAGAGAAGATTAGTCAGACTGAAAAAGAAGAAATTTTTAAAGTTTTTTCAGAAAGAATTAAAAGAATAAAACTAAAATTTTCAGATATAGAATTTCCTTCAAGAAAACCATTTTTCCAGCAGATTATGAAAATTAATGATCATCTCATTCTGTTAAGTAGTGAAAAAGATAATAAATATCTTTTGTTCGATTCTGAGGGTAATTTAAAAGGGGAAAGAAAATTTCCTGATAAGTATATTAACCATAAAAGTCGTGTGTTTCATAACAGGATTATTGTTAACAAATTTACAGAAGATGGTGTTTCAATAATTTCAGCGTACAAGTTAAATTAACGATGTGAGATTATAAAATAAGAAACCCCGGAGTTCCGGGGCTTTTCTCTATTTAACATATCTGGCAATAAATTCATTTACTTCTGGTAAACCTCCCTGGTAAATTAAATATCCGTCAGAAGGTTCACGTTCGGTGATTTCACCTGCAATTGGTGTGAGCATAATTTCTTTTACTTTTTCAAGATCGCTTGTCTGACCAAGTGCCCAGCCAAGTTTTACATAGGCAACTTCCGGCAGCATATTTCCGGCGGGAATTACACCAAGCGCCATCATATCGCGCCCCGTATCATATACATACATTTGTGTGTAGCCCCAGAGAGTCTGGACGGTCATATAAACAGCAACATTATTTTCCTGCGCGCGTTTAAGAGCTGAATAGACGGGTTTGTTTACGTGTCCGAGACCCGTACCGGCAATTACAATTCCCTTGTAACCGTTATCAATCAGAGAGTTAATAATATCAGGCTGCATATTCGGGTAGTAGTAAACTATACTTACTTTTTCTTCAAAAACCGGATTGATAATTACATCTTTATCCTTGCGACGCTTTTTATAATCCTCTCTTAACGGATCAATCGAATCTCTGCTGACTTTTGCAAGAGGTGTGTCGCCGATAGTTCTGAATGTAGAACGATAACTGGAGTGCATTTTTCTGACTCGTGTTCCACGATGCAGTAATCCGTAAGTATCTGAAGTGGGACCAAACATACAAACCAGTGTTTCTGCGAAATCACTTTCAGCAGCGGTTTTTACAGCGTGAATCAGATTTAATGCAGCATCAGAAGAAGGGCGGTCACTGGAACGCTGTGAGCCAACCATTACTATTGGAACCGGCGAATTTTGAACCATAAATGAAAGAATTGCAGCTGTGTGGTGCATTACATCGGTTCCGTGTCCGATAACAATTCCGTGCACACCTTTTTCAATTTCTTCGCCAATTGCTTTTGCTGTTCCTATCCATTGTTCCGGACCCATATTTTCTGAAAAAACTCCGTAAAGTTTTTCTGTTTCCAGATTACAATAATCTGCAAGTTCTGGTACGGAACCGTAGAGTTCTCCGGGGGAAAACGCAGGAATTACCGCACCTGTGCGATAATCGAGACGACTGGCAATTGTTCCTCCGGTTCCGAATAATTTAATTCTTGGTTTGTTTTCGTCATAAGGAAATTCTTTTTCCGGAATTTTATAAACAGCTTCTTTTTGTCCGACCACCTCTATTTTGGTAATTTCTTTTGCTGCAATTCCGATGTTATAACCGGATGCAATTTTTATCACAATATGTTTATCATCGGCGGTTACGGAACGAGGCAGAATCAAGCCCTTAAAAATGCCTTCGTGAGTTGTAATTTCAACTTTACTCCAAACTGGAGCTTCCATTTTTTGTAAAACTTCCAGTGAAATTCCTCTGTAGCCTTTAAATTTTTCATCAGTCATTACACACCCTCCGCAACGTTTTCTTTAATCAGTTTACTTACATCATTTCCGTCAATTCGGCTCCTTAGCTGGTTCATAACTTTTCCTGTTACCAGTTTAGATTTATTTGTGTTTTCTATTAAAGAAATTTTGGTCACTTCCATTTCGGCTTGTGAAAGAACCGCTTTCAATTCTTCATCTGTAGCCGGCGGAGGAAGATGTTTTATTTCAAGATTTGGATTAAGAATGATTTTTTGCATTAAGTAATAGACGGAATCTTTTACAGTTTTTTGTTCACTTAATGCTTTAAATAATTCAAGCATTTTATCTGCTGAAAGTTTTTCAGTATCAAAACCTTGTTTTTTCAAACGTTTGATGAACTGTGTAAGGGCAACAGCAGCAAATACCGGATTTATTTTATAATCGGTTACGGCTGTTTTAAATGTTTTTGCAAACCGGGAAATTGACAATGGCTCAATTGTATCTATCGGGATTCTTAATTCTTTATACCATTCTTCATTTACCCAGAATTTTTCAGGAATATCCGAATTTATGTTTGTAACTCGTTCTCTGGTAAGTTCTTCGGGTGGTAAATCTGTGTCAGGATACATTCTGCTCGGACCGGGAAGAATTCTTTCAAAACCGTTTGTTCCGTCGTGTAAGGCCTGACGAGTTTCAGAAGGAACCCCGATTGTTGCTTCTTTGGCTCTTATTTCAATTTCATTGGCGGCCATTGTTGTATCGGCTTCATTTCCCCATACAAGAACAACAGTATCGTTTTCGCCGGCATCAACATATTTTTTAATTTTTTTCCATTCCGCTGATGATAAAGAATCTCCTTTGCTGTCGGAATGAACAATGTTTGGAAGTGAAGTCAGACAAGCAATTACACGAACTCTGTCGGAGATTTCTCTTGAAAAGAATGTATCTGTTTGAGTTCGCCAGTTGAGCAATTTTTTGAATCCTTTCAGCACAACGCTTTTAACAACTAATCCGCTGCTCACAGCCTGAGAAATAGGCTGATAATGAGTTTTTTTCACTACTCTTGTTATATCGTGAGTGTTTGCTTCAAAAGTTTGTTCGGTTATTCCTCTTTTTTTCAACTCTTCTCTTAGTCTGAGCAGATTCCATTGCCGCATTGCTTCATTGTAAGTAAGAATAGGTATTTGAGTTATTTGAGGCACGCCTTTAATTTCAACTCTGGTTCCTCCTTTTACACTTACATTTACATCTTCTCGTGCAGCCCCGATTCCTCTTCTTACTTTGCCGGTACTTCGGGAGAGTTTAGCGCAAATTGATGCAACATCTGCAACTTCCTGCGGAGTTTTCATATCGGGTCCGGTAACAGTTTCTATCAAAGGCATTCCGAGTCGGTCAGTATTGTAAATTCTGTTATGCCCAACATCACTTATTTCTCTGCAGGAATCTTCCTCAATTGAGAGCTGAATGATTTCTATTTCTCTGTCTTTGTAAGGAATCTTTCCATCAACGGCAAATATTGCAGTCCGCTGAAAACCTGTTGGAATACTTCCGTCAAGATACTGTTTTCTGATGATGTGCATTTCATTAACAATTTTACAATCGAGCAGTAATCCTATTTCAATTGCAATATCGAGTGCCTGATCATTTATCAGAAACGGAGGAGTGTCATCCATTTCGTAAGTGCAGACAGTTTTACGGTTAATTCGATATAAAATATTTTTTTTGGTTTTAAATTCCATTAATGCTGTGCCGTCATATTCACCCAGTTCGGAAAGGGTTGGGCGCATATGACGAAGAATTTCAGCATCGTATTTTGTGCTGTACATTCCTGCCGGACAGCGGCAAAAAAGTTTTTTTTCTGTAAAGAGTTGCTGATGGATTTCGAGTCCGGACATAAACCCGACTCTGGCATAATCCTCATCGGTCATTTCTTCGAAAGGTTTGAAAACAAAATCGTACATATATAAACCTGTATTTTGAATAATTGGAAAATTCAAATTTAGTGTGACGAACAGGCTGTATGCACATAGAAACAAAAAAAGCGTAACAGATAACTGCTACGCTTTATATATAAACATAAAACTAATTATTACGATTCATTTTCTGAGGTTTAATCATATTTTCGGGTGCCAAGATTTCGTCCAGTTCTTCTTTAGAAAGCAAGTTCTTTTCAAGCACAAGATCGTAAACTCCGCGGTTATTTTCAAGTGCTTCTTTAGCAAGAGACGTACAAACTTCATAACCGAGAACAGGATTAAGTGCAGTAACAATTCCGATTGAGTTGTGAATCATTCCAAGACAAACATCTTTGTTTGCAGTAACGCCGTCAATACAGCGATATCTTAAAGTGCTCATTCCGTTTTTAAGCATTTCAACTGATTCAAAAATACTTTGAACAATTACCGGTTCCATAACATTAAGTTCTAACTGACCGGCTTCAGCGCCAAGTGTAACAGTAAGATCATTACCAATTACTTTAAATGCAATCTGATTAACAACTTCAGGAATTACCGGATTAACTTTACCAGGCATAATTGATGAACCAGGCTGCATTGGAGGCAGATTGATTTCATTTAAGCCGGCACGCGGACCAGAAGAAAGTAATCTTAAATCGTTACAGATTTTTGAAAGTTTTACTGCCAGTCGTTTAACAGCAGATGAATACATTACAAATGCGCCTGTATCTGAAGTTGCTTCAACAAGATTTCCTGCAAGAACAACATCCAGACCTGAAATTTCGTTTAGGTGACTAACACACTTTTCACTGTATTCCGGATCGGAATTAATACCGGTTCCGATTGCTGTTGCACCCATATTTATTTCAAGGAATAATTTTGAGTTATCATTTAATCTTGAAATTTCTTCTTCAAGAGTTGCAGCAAAAGCTTCAAACTCCTGACCTAAAGTCATAGGAACCGCATCCTGAAGCTGAGTACGACCCATTTTCAAAATATTTGAGAATTCTTTTCCTTTATCTCTGAATGAAAGAACAAGATTTTCAAGTTCTTTAACAAGTTTAAGATTGTTTTTAATTAAAGCTATTTTAACAGCTGTTGGGTAAGCATCGTTTGTAGATTGAGAAAGGTTTACGTGATTGTTCGGGTGACAATAGTTGTACTCACCTTTTTCATATCCTAAAATTTCAAGAGCTCTGTTGGCAATTACTTCATTTGCATTCATATTAGTTGAAGTACCTGCTCCGCCCTGAATCATATCTACCACAAAATGAATGTGGAATTTACCGTTAATAATATCGCTACACGCCTGAACCATTGCATCACAAACAGGCTTTGACAATAAACCTAAATCATAATTTGCTTTAGCAGCAGCCATTTTAACAAGTGCAAGTCCTTCAATCAAATCAGGATAAAAATGAAGAGGAACACCTGAAATGTTGAAATTTTCAAGAGCTCTTAAAGTTTGAATACCATAATATCTTTCATAAGGGACATCTCTGTCGCCTAAAAGATCGTGCTCAGCTCTTGTTTGTCCTGATTCATACTGTGCACCTGAAGTAACA
The DNA here is from genome assembly GCA_041725875.1 of Rhodothermaceae bacterium. Taxonomy (GTDB): domain Bacteria; phylum Bacteroidota; class Ignavibacteria; order Ignavibacteriales; family Melioribacteraceae; genus JBGRQB01. The sequence continues at coordinate 16,561 of JBGRQB010000044.1, read as the reverse complement.
ACTCTGTTGGTTGTATGGCGCATACGACGAGAAATAACTTTTGCAACGTGTGAAAATATCTTAACAGCAAATGATCCGTGAGCGTTAAACAATTCTGTTATAGCTGTTTTTGAGATTGCAAGTGCTGTAGTATCGAGAAGCGCTCTTGCAGAAGTTGAGTGCGGGGAGTCGTCCATAATGGCTCCTTCACCAAGGAAATCTTTTTTTCTGAAAAAAGATAATCTTTTTTCTTCACCAAACGGTGTACGCTTGAAAAGTTCTACTTCACCTTCGTAAATGACAAAAATTTGTTTTCTCGGATTATTTTCGGCAAAAAGAATTGCATCTTTTTTAAAAGTTTCAACTGTAAACTTTTCGGCCAAAAAATCGAGTTCTTGTTCATCGAGTTCAGCAAATAATTCGATATTTTTAATGAACCCTCTGATAATTGTGTTGTCCATTATTACTCCTGCCTTCAAATCAATAAAATTTTCTTTATTTAATCAAATTTAAACTAAATAAGTTGCAGATATTAGTCAAGGTTATAAAGGAGTAATCGTAGAAATCTTAAAAAACTTGATATTTATATGTTTTATTAAGTATCTTAAAAACTTATATAACACTGCTATAATTAAATATATAGTTACGGGATGGACTGGACCATAGAGCAAATGAAAATGATGCTTGAAATTTTACTTCAGGCTACCGAGAGAAATCTTGAGGATATCACCCAAAACAGGCAGGATTCCGAGAATTTCGAAACTCTTTTTGATGAAAATATTGCAAAGCAGGCTCTGTTTGTCCATCTTAAAGAAAAGGAAGATCTCCATTCTCGCGAAGAATTTTTAGATACTCTCGATAATCTTGACATTGAACCCATTATCAGAGAAGGCCATTACAACAAAGAAGTTTATTTAAAATACTGGAAATCGTACGTAGCACTTTTAAGAGTGTTTGATTTTAATGATTTATAGTATTTTATTCCCGCCAGGAAAATAATTTAAAAGTAAGAATTTTTAGAACGGAGGAAGTTTATGCTAAAAAGCAAAATCAGGGCGATATTTTCCGGATGTATGCTCTTTTTGGTTTTATTTATTGTATCCTGTAATAAACAGGGGGATAATCCTGTAGATCCGACAGGCGGATCAGAATATTACAGAGGAGAAATTGTCGGGGAACCAAAGTTTTGGACCGAAGCTCCCACAGATTTTGTAAAAAACATTGCAGATGCATTTAATATTAATAGTGATTATATAGGTAAATATTCTGTACGTGTTTATAGTATGACTTACAAAACAATTGATAAAAACGGCGATTTTGTAAATGCTTCCGGAACGGTTTTTTATCCGGTAAGTAACGAAGAACTTCCTGTGTTAAGTTATCATCACGGAACCGAGTTTTACAGAATGGATGTTGCATCAATAAATCCTTTTGCAAATCAGGCAGAAGCATTTTTAATAGCATCTAACGGTTATGCAACCTTTGTCCCTGATTATCTTGGTTACGGAGTTTCAAACAGAATTCATCCTTATCATGTAGCTGATATTTCAGCCAATACAGCTATAGATTTTATCAGAGCGGGAAAAAGTTTTTGTAAAGATCACGAAGTAAAGCTGAATAATAAATTGTTTTTGGGCGGATATTCTGAAGGTGGTTATGTAACTCTTGCCGTTCAGAAAGAGATTGAAACAAATCTGGCAAGTGAATTTTCCGTTACTGCTTCAGCTCCCCTTTCAGGTGCTTATGATTTAATGGAAACAGGAAAGTACTATTTTAATAAAGAAGTTGTTTCCAGACCAGATTTTCTCGGATTTTTAATAACTGCCTATAACGATGTTTATGAGTGGAATAAACTTGATACAATTTTTAATCAGCCTTATGCAGCAAAAATGAATTCTCTTTACGATGGCTCTCATTCAAGCGACGATATTAAATCAAATTTGAATGATACTCTTAATGTTTTAATAAAACAGGAATTTATAGATAAGTTTTTATCATCTGAAACAACTGCTGAAAAGCAGAAGTTTGCTGCAAATTCTTTGCTTGACTGGACTCCCAAAGCGCCAATTCAAATGGTTCACGGTGATTCTGATGAAATAGTGCCGTACATTAATGCATCAAAAGCCTACGATACATTTAAGGCAAAAGGAGCAGATGTTGTACTTATGACAGTGCCCGGCGGTACACACGCAACTACTATTATTCCTGCAGTAGTTTATACATTGGATTTTTTCAAAAAATATAAATAAGAATTGTTAAGTGATTAAAATAAAAAAGCCTCCTTTTCAGGAGGCTTTTTTATTAAACATTGTAATATAAACTGAATTCCTGAGGATGTGGTTTTGATGCCACAACTTTTACCTCATTTTCAATTTTAATGTTTATCCACGCTTTAATTACATCTTCTGTAAACACGTCACCTTTCAAAAGGTATTCGTGATCTTTTGATAAAGCTCTTAAAGCTTCCTGCAATGATCCCGGTGTTTCAGGAACGTTAAGAAGCTCTTCAGGAGCCATATCGTAAATATCTTTATCCAATGGTTCACCAGGATCTATTCTGTTTAATATGCCGTCCAAACCAGCCATTAACAAGGCTGAATAAGCAAGATAACCATTTGCTGAAGGATCTGGACATCTGAACTCTACTCTTTTAGCACTTGTGCTTTCTGAGAACGGGAGTCTGATTGAAGCACTTCTGTTGCTCTGTGAGTATGCAAGTCTTACCGGAGCTTCAAATCCGGGAACAAGTCTTCTGTAAGAGTTTGTTGTAGGATTTGTAAAAGCGAGTAAAGATGAAGCATGTTTCAAAATTCCGCCTATAAAGAATAATGCTTCGTCGCTCAGACCCGCATATCCGCCGCCGGCAAAGATATTTTTATTCTTTTTCCATAAGCTCACATTAAGGTGCATTCCGCTTCCGTTATCGTCCATAATTGGTTTAGGCATATAGGTTACGGTTTTATTGTGCTGTTTAGCTGTATTTTTTACAAAATACTTAAACATTAAAAGTTCATCTGCTGATTTTAACAGACTGTTATATCTTAAATCTATTTCACATTGACCGCCGCTAGCAACTTCGTGATGCAGAGCTTCAACAGCAATTCCCGCATCAATTAATTTTAGTGCAACATCATTTCTGAAATCTACAAGAGAATCATTTGGGGGAACAGGAAAATATCCACCTTTTGAAGCCTGCTTGTAGCCCAGATTAGGCTGCTCGTCTCTGCCTGTATTCCAGTGACCTTCCACTGAATCAACCTGATAGAATGACATATTTGGTTTTACATCAAAACGTACATCGTCAAACACAAAAAACTCTGCTTCCGGTCCGTAATAAGCTGTGTCTGCAATTCCTGTTGAAATAAGATAAGCTTCGGCTTTTTGGGCAATGTTTCTTGGGCATCGGGAGTATTTTTCTTTTGTGGTTGGTTCGTAAACGTCGCAGGTGAGACTGATGGTTGGTTCTTTAATAAATGGATCTACAAACATCGTGTCGGGGTCGGGAATTATAAGCATATCGCTTTCGTCTATCGACTTCCACCCCCTTAGTGATGATCCGTCGAACCCATAGCCGCGTTTAAAGGATTCGATAGATAGTTCGCTTGCCGGATAAGAGGTGTGCTGCCACTGACCCGGAAAATCCATAAACTTAAAATCGACAAATTTAATTTTGTTCTTCTTAATAAAATCCAGAATCTTCTGTTCCGGAGAAGCTGCTTTAGCCATTGAAAATGTTCCTCGAAAATTATGTTAAGTTAAATTTTAATTTTGGTTGTTTCTTTAATTGTTGATAGCACAAAACGAGTGTTGGTTCGTGTAACACCCGGCCAGGTTTGAATATGATTTAATAATTCTTCAAGCGAAACAGTGTCTTTAGCAACAACTTTTAACATATAGGAACCTTTCCCCAATATTGTGTGGCACTCTATAATTTCCGGTGTTTCTTCAACGTATTTACGCATAATTTCGATATTATCTTTCCCGTCCATCACAACAGTAATGAAAGCCATCATATCGTAACCGAAAATTTTTCTGTTAAGTTTTGTGTAATAACCTGCAATTACGTTTTTGTTTTCAAGTTTTCTGATTCGCTCACTTAAGGAAGGAAGTGAAAGGCCAATTGCTTCTGCAAGTTCACTTCTTTTGGTTCTACCCCTTTCCTGAAGAATGTTCAATAATTTAATATCCAATTCGTCTAACATAGCCGCCTCATAAATTTAGGTAATTAATATTTTGAAACTCAAAATATAAGGGTGATTTGGCGAAAATGCAATTTTTAATTTAATTATTTAGGTAAAAGAGTGATTTTTTTTATGAAAGTAAGGTGAAGGGGTAACTCTCTAAGGTTACCCCTTGAGGTTTATTTATCTAAAACTGCGGTTACTTTTTCAGCTGCGTCTTTCAGACTGGAAGCAACTTCAAAGTTTAATTTCGATTTTTTAAGTAATTTTGCGGCTTCTTCGGCGTTTGTTCCTTCAAGTCGGATTACAATAGGAATATCAACTTTAACTTCTTTTACAGCATCAATTACACCGCGCGCAACTCTGTCGCAACGAACAATTCCGCCAAAAATGTTAATCAGCAGTGCTTTTACATTTGGATCGGAAAGAATAATTTTGAAGCCGTTTGCAACTGTTGTTTTATTTGCACCGCCTCCAACATCAAGGAAGTTTGCAGGTTCGCCGCCGGCAAGTTTAATAATATCCATTGTTGCCATTGCAAGTCCGGCACCATTTACCATACAGCCCACATTTCCATCAAGTTTAATGTAGTTCAGGTTATATTTTGATGCCTCAATTTCAAGTGGATCTTCTTCTGATAAATCTCTGTATTCAACAATATCTTTATGACGATAAAGCGCGTTGCTGTCAAAATTAATTTTTGCATCCAGTGCAATAACTTCACCTTCTTTTGTAACAACCAGCGGATTTATTTCTGCAATTGATGCATCTGTTGAATGATAAACATTTGATAATCCCATCAGGAATTTAGCTGCGTTTTTAAGCTGATCCCCTTCTAGGCCAAGAGCAAAAGCAAGTTTTCTTGCCTGATAAGGCTGTAAACCAACAGCCGGATCAACCGCTTCTTTTATAATTTTGTCGGGAGTTTTTTCAGCAACTTTTTCAATTTCAACTCCGCCTTCTGTTGAAACCATAAACATATTTTTGGAAGTGGCTCTGTCAAGAGTTATTCCCACATATAATTCTTTATCAATATTCACACCCTGTTCTACAAGTACCTTTTCAACCAGTTTTCCTTCCGGACCGGTTTGATGTGTAACCAGAGTCATACCAAGCATATCTTTGGTGAATTTTTTTACCTCACGTAAATCTTTTGCAACTTTAACACCTCCGCCTTTTCCTCTTCCTCCGGCGTGAATTTGTGCTTTTACAACTTTTACTTTTCCCGGAAGGCTTTTAGCAACTGCGGTTGCTTCTTCAACAGTAGTGGCCAATCCGCCCATTGGAACTGCAACATTAAATTTGCGCAGAATTTCCTTTGCCTGATACTCATGAATATTCATAAACAATTCCTTTCAAAGTTTATATAAGTTTAATCTGAATCTATATTTTTTATTTTTAATAAGCAATTTAACAAACTGTTTTAATTGCTGTTTGATGATAAAGCGAAAAGATTTGATTCTAATTTGAAATAAAGAAATTACAAGGTTTATCTTCGTACAATTGCAGGTTATTTTTAATTCAGATTAATTTTCTTCTTCAAGCGCCTGTATTACAGCTTCGTGCAAATCTCTTCTGAAGCGGATAATTTTTTTGTTATGACGAGAAGGATGAACTCTGTTTGTTAAAAGAATTACAAAAAGTTTTCTCTCTTTATCGATCCAAAGTGATGTTCCGGTAAAGCCGGTATGACCAAAAGAGTTTTTGGAAAATAATTTCCCGGCTGAAGAAAACTTACCATATTTGGTATCCCAGCCAATCCCTCTTGAACTGTTTGAATATTGCTGAGTTGTCCATTCGTCAATAGTAACAGGTGAAAAAATTTGTTTGTTGCCGTACAAACCATTATTAACCAAAACGTGGGCAAACTTTGCCAGATCTGAAGAAGTTGAAAATAGACCCGCATGACCGGCAACACCATTTAATAAAGATGCTGTTTCGTCGTGCACTTCGCCCTGAATAGTTTTTTTCCGCCAGTATGAATCATACTCTGTGGGCGCACAATTCTTTTTCTGTTTTTTATCCGGATTGTAAAGTGTATTTGTCATTCCCAATTTTTTAAAAAGGTTTTCTTTCAGGAAACTGTCCAAAGTTGAATTTGTAATTCTTTCAATCACCTTTTGTAAAGTTATCATTCCCAGATCGCTGTAGCGTGATGATGTGCCCGGCTTGAAAACAACTTTTGAATTCATTATCTGATCAATAACCTGATCCGCTTTTTTAACTGATTTATAAAATGGTTTTGATGCAGACAAACCTGAACGATGCGTGAGCAATTGATAAATCGTTACAGAATCTTTTCCATTGTTTGCAAATTCAGGCAGATAATTTTTTACAAAATCATTGAGATTCATTTTTTGCAAATCAGATAAAAGCATTGCCGCACTTGTGGTTCCAACTACTTTTGATAAGGAAGCAAGATCAAACATTGTGCTGGTTTTTGTTTTAGGAGATTTATTTGAATAAGTGTGTCTCCCAAATGCCTTATGATAAATCACTTTATCCTGATGACCAATTAACAAAACACCGCCGGGAAAAATGTTTTTATCTCGTGCAGTTTTCATCAGCTTATTTACCTGAGTGAAATTGTAAGATTTATCTTCGGTTTTTTCCGGGACATAAATTCCTTCAGGATTAAACTCAATTCCGTAACCCAGATTAAAATTTGTTCCGGGAATTGCAACAGGCAGTTTTCCTGAAATTTTTGTGCGCCCGAAAAGCGCATCTGTCATTACAGACTGTACAATGTCTGTCTGACCGTAAGCACAGAAGTAAGTCTGAATACCGGGAAGATCCACTATCAGATAAGGAGTTCCGAAGCTTATTATAATTGTCGGTTTATTTAATTCAAGCAATTTGTTTAGAAAAATATTAAGCTTTTTAAGATGTTCCGGTTTTTTATTCAATGAAAAAGAATAAATATAAAGAGGCAGAATTATAAGATCAGCTTTTTTAGCTGCCTTTAAAACCCGGTTAAAACTTCTTTGTCTGTCTTTGGAATGGAGCTCATATTTTTTAAGCTTCTTTATTTCCTTTTTCAAATCCTTGATAAATAAAGGCGTTTCTTTTGGCTTGTTATCATTTATGCCAATACAGATAATTTTTTTATATTTTTTCTGATCAACGGGAATCAGATTTTGTTCATCTTTAATTAATGTAACAGATTTTTCAGCAAGTTTTTTTGCAAGTCGTTTATGCTCATTTTTTGTAACAATTTTTAACGCGCGTTGTTTATCGACAAATTTATTTTTGTCGAGCTTTAACATTCGTTTGAGAGCCAGAATTTTTTTCACTGATTCATCAATTCTGCTTTCGGAAATCTCTCCGTCATTTACTGCGTTAATTAATCCTTCGAGAGTTTCTTTTACATTTTTCGGAAAAAGTAAAATGTCGTTGCCTGCTTGTACGGCAAGCTTTGCAGCTTCCTGATTTGAGTAGTTGTTTGTAATTGCGCGCATATTCATTGCGTCGGTGATTACAAGTCCTCTGAACCCAAGTTTATTTTTGAGTAATTCAGTTGTAATATTTTTTGATAAAGTAGCCGGAAGATTATCTTGTTTTTCATAGGCCGGAACTTCCAAATGGCCTGTCATCACAGCATTTACACCATAGTTAATTGCGTGACGAAAAGGAACAAGTTCATTCTCTTCCATTTCCGATTTACTTCTGTTTATAACAGGGAGCTGACTGTGAGAATCTATATCTGTTGCTCCGTGACCCGGAAAATGTTTGGCTGTGTTTGCTAGTCCGCCATATTTTAATCCGGATAAATAAGCAAGACTCTGCTGGGCAACAATATCAGGGTTTGCGGAGTATGCTCTTATATCAATTATTGGATTGCGGTAATCGGTATTTATATCAAGGAGAGGAGCAAAATTTATGTGCACTCCAATTGCTCTTGCTTCTTCTGCTACAATTTTTCCCATTTCAAATGTTAAAATAGAGTTGTTAACCGCGCCAATTCCCATATTGTATGGAAATTCGGTTGTGCCTTCCAGACGCATTCCCAATCCGCGTTCATAATCAGCTGAAAAAAGAAGAGGGATTTCCGCAGCTCGCTGCAGTGCATTTGTTAAATCTATCTGTTTTTCAAGATCTCCCTTCAGATAAATAAATCCGCCAATTTTATAATCTTTTACAAGTTTTATCAGTCGTTTATATCCGGATCTTCTTTTATCAACAATTTGTGCTTTGGGCATTATCATTTGTCCGCATTTCTCTTCAAGAGTTAATGATGACAAAGTTTTGTTGATCCAGAGTGAATCTTCGCGGGTAAGGTTGTATGGATTTATTTTTTTTACAGATTTTGTTTCTTTAAATAAATCAGCAGGAACCAAAGTAATTGCAACTGTGATAAAAAGTATTACTAAAAAATTAAATAATATATTTTTAAGATTTTTCATCCTGTTTTTTGATTCCGAATGTTGGAGAAATATTAACAAATCTGGCAATCACAAATGCGGGAATTGTTGAAATCATAACCCAGATAAAAAACATTTTGTATCCCAGAAATTCCTGAATAATTCCGCTTGCCATTCCGGGCAGCATCATTCCGAGAGCCATAAAGCCGGTAGCAAGAGCATAGTGTGCTGTTTTATATTTGCCTTCGGAAATATAAATTATATAAAGCATAAATGCTGTAAATCCGAAACCGTAACCAAATTGTTCAATTGCAACACAGCTAGCTACTACTATATAAGATTCAGGAGTAAAAAATGCCAGATAAACATAAACAAGATTGGGCAGGTTTATTGCAAAAAGCATTGGCCAGAGCCATTTTTTTAACCCGTCTTTTGCAGCCAAAACTCCGCCGATAATTCCGCCGATAGTAAGGGAAATCAGCCCGACGGTTCCATATATAAATCCTACATCTTTTGTGCTTAGCGCCAAACCGCCTGCCTCACGTGTATCTAGCAGGAACGGACTCGCAATTTTAACAAGCTGCGATTCTCCCAGTCTGTAAAGAAGGATAAAAGAAATTATTAATAGAATATTTTCTTTTTTGAAGAAAAGTATAAAAGTTTCTGCAAACTCTTTTGCTATATTTTGCGCTGAATAATCTTTGCTGTCAAAAGATTCAACTTTTGGAATTACAAAATAATGATATAAACCTGCAAGGATAAAAATTGCAGTAAGTAAAAGCATTGAGTACGACCAGGCCTCCGGAAGTGAGCCGGTTGTTTCTTCAAGATATCCTGCAAAAATTACAAATAAACCACTTCCTGCAAGCATTGCAATTCTGTAAAAAGTACTTCTTATTCCCACAAAAAAAGATTGTTGATGTTCTGTTAATCCAATCATATAAAACCCGTCAGCAGCAATATCGTGCGTTGCAGAGCTAAAGGCAATTAACCAGAAAAATGCCATTGTATATTGCACAAAATTATCAGCGGGAATTGTAAAAGCAACTCCGGCCATTCCGCCGCCTATTAACAGCTGCATTAAAATTATCCAGAGACGTTTTGTTTTAATTATATCAACAAAGGGACTCCAGAAAGGTTTTATAACCCAGGGAAGATAAAGCCAGCTGGTGTAAAGAGCTATATCGGTGTTTGATAAACCGAGTTTTTTGTACATTATTACTGAAACGCTCATTACAATTATATAGGGTAAACCTTCTGTAAAATATAATGAAGGAATCCAGGACCAGGGATTTTGTACTTTTTTATTTGTCATAAGTTTTGCTAAAGTTTTTTGCCAAAATTACTGCGCCGGTTACAGGTGAGTTTTCCGGCTCTTTTACTTCGGTTCCGGGAGCAAGAATGTTTACAAGTTTTTTTACAAGATTTCTGTAATAGTTATTGCTTAATAATCCTCCCATAAAAGAGAGATAAAGTTTTCCGGTAATCTTTTTTTGCATAACCTGAACATGTTTGGCAAGTTCAAGTGCTTGTTCTTCAAGTATATGAATTGAAACTTGATCATCATTTTCAGCTGCTTTTATAACAAAAGGAGCAATTTTTGAAGGACAAACATTTACGTTATAAATTTTATCTATAAAGGTTTCTATGTTATTTATATCTAATTCGGTATTTAAAATATCTGTAAGAGAAGTTTCTTGTCCGCGTCCGTCAAAATAGCGGAAGACAGCATTAAGTGCTTTCTGACCAATAATAAATCCGCTTCCTTCATCTCCTATTATTCTTCCGGCTCCGCCGATTCTGTGAATCTGATTGTCATTATCTTTGCCAAACAAAACAGAACCGGTTCCGGCAATTAAAATTGCACCCGGCTTTCCGCTAAAAGCACCTTCGAGTGCAATTACGGCATCGCCTGTAACATTTATGTTGGAATAATTAATTCCCTGCGACAATGAGTATTTCAAAAATGCAGTGCGTAATTTTTCAGCGTTTTCAGGTGTTCCTGCACCTGCGCAACCAATAACAATTGCTGAAATATTTTTATGATTTATTTTAGCAGTAGTGATACACTCGGAAATACTGTTATGAAATTTTTCCACAACTTCATCTGTTCCGTGAATAAGAAAAGCACCGCTGCCATTAGTATGTTCAGCAAGAACGTTCAGGTTTTCATCTGTTAAGATGCAGTTTGTTTTTGTGCCGCCGCCATCAATTCCAATATAATATTTCATAAAATCAGCTGTTTGTTTGTAATTTTTTGTTTCAATTGCTTTATAACATTTTTGATTGATTTTAATCCGAAATCATTTTCACTCAGTTCATTTATATTCAGAAATAAAAAATCTTCCACATCATCATTTGCTTTTATATGCTCGAAGCTTTTTACTTTGCAGGTAAAAACCATATCAAGTGTTGTGTAATTTACATCTTTATATAAATAATCATTAGATTCCGAATCAAAATATTTGATATCAAAAATATCCAAATTCAATTCTTCTTTTATTTCTCGTGTTAATGTTTCTTCAATGTTTTCCGAAGGATCGGCAAATCCGCCGGGAAGATCGTAGCTTCCTTTTGCCGGATCATTTTTTCTGACTGTAATAAGTAATCGGTTGTCATTATCAAAAATTAATCCTGCTGTTGCAGCCGCAGTATTTATGTAGAAGAGAAATTTACATTTACTGCACACAAAAGATTTACAATCATTTGGAGATAACGAAGAGGAACCGCAGGACGGGCAAAATTTAAATTTTTCTCTATTCGGATTAGTGAGCATAAGTTTTTTATAATAAATTTTACTAAGGGGAAAGTTAAACAGAATCGGGGTAAATAAAAAGCCGAATGATTTTTACTCAGCTTTACAAACTTATTGGTGCGATTTATACATCAGATTGGAAATTTTGTATAGGAGTCGTGCCCCTACATTTGCATCCCATTCATCATTACCCGGAGAGACTTCATTAAGATCGAAGCTGACAATTTTTTTATTGTGATTAACAAGTTGTTTTATCAGATAAAGAGCCTGATCGAAATCGAGTCCGCCCGGAACCGGAGTGCCGGTATTTGGGCAATAAGAAGGATTCAGGCCGTCTATATCAAAGCTCAGATAAACATTTTCCGGTAAGTTGGAAATAATCTGATCGCACTGTTCTTTCCAGGAAATTCCGTTAAACTGATTTTCTTTCAGCTGATTATCATCAAATAAAACTATTCGCGAATCTGTTTTGGTCAGGGAAACTTCTTCGTCACAAACATCGCGAATGCCAACCTGTACAAGTCGGGAAACACTTTTATTTTTTAATGCGTTAAACATTATTGATGCGTGTGAAAACTCAAAACCTTCGTAAGCGTTACGCAGATCTGCGTGAGCATCTATGTGAAGAATTCCGATTTCATCATATTTTTCACAAACTGCATTTATCAATCCGAGCGGAGTGCTGTGATCTCCTCCGACAAGGGCAATCAGCTTATTTTGAGTTAAATATTTGTTTGACTGCTCAAAAACATAAGCGTTTAACTTTTCAGATGCCTGATTAATTTTGTTGAGCAGTTCTTTAATTTTAGGAGTTTCGGGTGAGTTTCCCTGCTCAAGATGGTCGATTATTTTTTCTGCTGTAGGACGCAATTCAGAGTTTAGCGCAAAAATTTCTTTGGGAAACGGGAGTGTTCCGTGACCAATCTTCCAGGCATTTTCAACATCAAAATCGTAAAAATCGAGCTGAACCGAAGCATCTAGAATTGCTTTTGGTCCGTTTGAAGTTCCTGCACCATAGGATGTTGTAACATCCCAGGGTACAGGTAAAATTAAAACTTTTGATTCATCCGGTGAATATGGAAATCCAAAATAATTTCCGTTTGGAACTCCGATATCATTAGGATTAAAATCAGATTTATTCATCTAACAGCCTTTTAATATAGTTTGGTAATGCAAACGAAGCTGTGTGTAATTCAGGATTATAAAAATGTAAAAGATTGTTTTTGCAAAATTCTTCTGCAAGTTCTTTTTTAGGAATTGTTGTATCAACATCCCCTTTTGTTGCAATCTGAAAACTCCATATTCCGGAAGGATAAGTTGAAATGTTAAAGAGAAGAGTTTTAACTTTTTCTGTTCCAAATACATCTTTCAGACATTTATACAGTTCGGAAAATACTTCTTTGTTAAAGTTTGGAGATTCGCCCTGCGAAATCAAAATTCCATCTGCAGTTAAAGCTTTTTTACAATTTGTGTAAAATTCTTCGGTGAACAAACCTTTTGCCGGCCCCACAGGATCTGAGCCGTCAACAATAATTAAATCGTATGATTCAGGTTTGGCTTCTGCCACAAACTTAATTCCGTCCTCAATTTTAAGATCCAGTTTTGGATGATCGAAACTTTGTGAAAGTGTAGGTAAATGAAGTTTTGAAGCTTCAACTACATTTTTATCAATCTCAACCATAACCACATTTTCAATCTGGTTGTGTTTTAAAACTTCGCGAACAGTTCCGCCGTCACCGCCGCCAATAACAAGTACATTTTTAATATTGCCGTGTGATAACATTGCCGGATGCGCAATCATTTCGTGATAATGATATTCATCTTTTTCCGTACACATTACCATATTATCAATGGTCAAACATTTTCCATAAGCATAAGTGTCAATTACACGTGTGCGCTGAAAATCGGAAGTTTTATCGTAAAGCAACTCACCTGTATATCTGAGCGAAAGAGCCTGATTATCATCTTTATCAGTAAACCATACGTTGCGCGTATATTTTTCAGGATTAACATGTTTTTTTGCTTCTTCACGAATGCTCTTAATATCAAAATCAACTCTTTCAAGCAGATTGATTGCACCACGTTTCATTTCTATTGCAGAATAATTTTTTGCCTGAAAAACCTCTTTAAGATGATCAAAAGAAATCCAGGGATCTACAGAATCGCCGCAAGTGAATAAATCAACTGCTGCATATTGATATTCAGGCCAGGTGTGAATTGCAAGATGACTCTCCTGAATTACCACAACACCTGAAACTCCGAATGGAGAAAAATGATGGAAAGTTGAATTAATTACAGTTGCGCCTGCATTTGATGCAGCATCAACCATAGCTTTTTCAATAATAGAAGCATCGTTCATAATTTCTGAGTTACAACCAATAAATTCCACCAGTATGTGTCTGCCTAAAGCTGCCATTTTCATCTCTGTCATTAATTATTGAATATGCAAAAATAACTTTTAGTCGCCAAATGTTAAAGTTTTAAATACAGGTATTCAAGAAACCTTATTTCTTAGTTTTGGGAGGTAAAGAAGCTTTTAGAATTATGTAAAAATTTTATAAACTAACCTTTAGTTTATAAAAAAAATAAAATAATTTGTAATTTAATGCTAAATGTTGCAATTTAAAGAAAGTTGTATAATTGATTGAGAAATTTGTTAGCGTTATCATAAAGCTGTTGGGAAAGAATGAAATTATAATTTAATAATAGAGGTGTCAGATATGATATTTAGAAGAAGTATTCGATTTTGGGTCTTTTTCACTTTTGTATTTTTTCTGATTTTGCATTCTCAGGAAAAAATAAGTAATGATTGGGAAAATCCTGAAGTTATTGGTATTAATAAAGAAGCCCCTCATTCAACACTTATGCCCTATGTTTCAATTGAAAAAGCAAAGAAGGGCGACAGATATTCATCATCATATTATTACACATTAAACGGTAAATGGAAATTCAACTGGGCTGAAACACCTGCTGTGCGTCCTCACGATTTTTATAATCTCGAATTTAACGATTCGGAATGGAAAGAAATAACTGTTCCGCGTAACTGGCAGACAGAAGGTTACGGAACTCCAATATATTTAAATCACTCTTATGCGTTTGAGAAAAACCCTCCTTTTATTCAGAAACATTATAATCCTGTCGGATCTTATATAAGATATTTTTCAGTTAATAAAGATTGGGCGGATAGAGAAACATACATTCATTTTGATGGTGTAGAATCTGCTTTTTATATATGGGTAAACGGAAAAAAAGTGGGATACTCTCAGGGAAGCAGAACTCCGGCTGAATTTAATATTACTCCATATCTTAAAGATGGTAAGAACAAACTGGCTGTGGAAGTATACCGATGGTCTGACGGTTCTTATCTGGAATGTCAGGATTACTGGCGAATGAGCGGTATTTTCAGAAATGTCTACCTTTATTCCAGATCTAAAGTGCATATCAGAGATTTTGAAATTATTCCGGAACTGGATGAAAATTATCGAGATGCTGAGCTTGAAATAGTTGCAAGGGTAAAGAATAATAGTCAGAATGAATTTTGGGATCCTGAAGTTACGGTAAGTTTATTTAATGAAAAACTGGCTGTAAAGAGAATTACCGGAAGCAGCAGATATATTGCTCCGGGAGCCGAAACCATTATCAGAATGAAAGCCATAATAAAGAATCCGAAAAAATGGTCGGCTGAAAACCCAAATTTATATACTGCTGTTATAGAGCTTAAAAATAAAGAAGATAAAACAATTGAGATTCTTAGTTGCAAAACAGGATTCAGAGAGAGTAAAATAGTAAACGGACAACTGCTTGTAAATGGTAAACCGATTTTAATAAAAGGGGTTAATCGTCACGATCATCATCCGGTAACAGGACATTATGTTTCCCGTAAATCAATGATTGAGGATATTGTTTTGATGAAACAAAATAATATCAATACAGTCAGAACATCACATTACCCCAATGATCCGGAGTTTTATGAATTGTGCGATAAATATGGGCTTTATGTAATTGACGAAGCAAATATTGAATCGCACGGGATGTATTATGATCCTGATAAAACTTTGGCTAATAAACCGGAATGGAAAAAAGCTCATGTTGACAGAATAAAAAGAATGGTTGAACGCGATAAAAATCACCCTTGTGTAATTATCTGGTCATTGGGAAATGAAGCCGGTTTCGGAACCAACTTCGAAGCTGCAAGTCAATGGATTAGAGAACGCGATCCTTCCAGACCAATTCACTATGAACGCGCCGGGTATAATAGTCATACAGATATTGTTTGTCCGATGTACGCCGGATTAAGATATCTTGAATGGTATGCATCTGAAAAGAGAGAGCGACCTTTAATTTTATGCGAGTATGAGCATGCAATGGGTAATTCGCTTGGAAATATGAAAGATTATTGGGAAATAATAGAAGCGCATCCTCAGTTGCAGGGCGGAAATATATGGGATTGGGTAGATCAGGGATTGATTAAAAGAACATCGGACGGTGAAGAATACTACGGCTATGGTGGAGATTTTGGTGATACAAAAAATGACAAGAATTTTTGTTTGAACGGAATAGTTTTACCTGACAGAAAACCAACACCTAAGCTTGTTGAAACAAAAGCAGTTTATCAGAATATAGAGTTTGATCTGATAAAAACTTACTGGCGGACAAATTTTATTATCAAAAATAAATTTTTCTTTACCAATCTTAATAAAATTGAAATTAGCTGGGAGTTACTGGAAGATGGTCATAAAATAAAAAATGGTACTTTAGGATTACTTGATATTAAACCGCAGGAAGGAAAATCTGTTGAATTGCCAATAGATACAAAAAAGCTAAAAAGCGGTAAAGAATATTTTATTAACTTTTTTGCAAAACTTACAAAAGATGAACTATGGGCAGAAAAAGGATTCACTATTGCTCAGGGGCAAGTGAAACTCCCGGTTAAAAATAAGTTTGTTACAGAAGATAAAAATGTGTCGGGTGCAATTGAGGTTACAAAAAATGATAAATCGGTGAAATTAAAAACTGCAAAAACAGAAATCATTTTTGATGTTGTAACAGGTGAATTAAAGTCATATATATTTAATTCAAAAGAATTATTTAACAAAGGATTTTCCCCTGCTTTCTGGCGAGCTCCTACAGATAATGATTTCGGAAATAAGATGGACAAAAGATGCGCTGTGTGGAGATATGCGGGTGACAAAAAAGTTCTAAAGAATTATCAGTTAAACAAAATTTCAGAAAACAAAGTTGAATTGATTTTTGATTTTGATCTTCCTGAGGTTTTATCAAAGTAT
>JBGRQB010000043.1:0-25803 GCA_041725875.1 Rhodothermaceae bacterium | reverse complement strand
GTATTTTTGACATATATTTATCAATATATTTTGGGTATTTAGTGTGATCCCATCCAATACCTACTGATTTGATATCATTTAGTTTCAGTTTTCCTTGCTTCAAACAATATTTAATAGCATTTACCGGAAAATAATTTGCCGCAGTTTTCACTCTATTAAATCTTTCTTCTTCAGCTATAGCAACCAGTTTACCTTGTTTTATTAAAGCAGCACCAGTATTCGGGCCTTCTAAAAACAATCCAAGAAAATTCATATTTGATCCTTTATCTATATTTTATTCTTATGTTTTTATTATCGCTATTGGTTTCAATTCACAAACAGGAGTTGACAAGTTATATTTCTTTAATAGTTGTTTAATTTTATCAGCGGACTTAAATGCTGAAGGTGCATTACTCGCTATTTTTCCTTTACCAAAACTAAAAAGCTTACAGTTATTCTTTTTTGTATGTTTTAATAAATCTTCTTCATTAAATAACAAACTAGCCTTTTCCATATCTATAGTTCGCCCAGCTCCATGACTAGATGTAAACAATGCATCCTGATTTCCATCGCTATTGATCATTATATAAGAATTGTTTCCAGGCGCTGTTGGGAAAAAAAAAGGTTTTCCAAATTTACCATACATATGTTTTGTATCAAAAAAATCTTTAGGCAATGCTTCAACAGCTCCTTTTCTATGTTGAATTACTGTTTTGCCATTTATTGCCATTTTTTTCACAAAATCATGGGGAGCATCTGAAATTAATGTACAAGATATCTCTTTTCCCAGTATTTTTGCTATGGCTAATAAAACTTCTGTAGCTAAACATAACCTGTTTGCATAGCCAAATCTAGTAGCTGCTATATTTGCAATTTCAAACTGTTCGAATTCTTTTGTTCCAGAATGAAAAACTTTATTTTTATATTCTTCATCCAGAAATTGTTTGTGCCCTATAATTCCAACATCGGCAGAGCCCGCATGAATGGCTAAATAAACATATCTTGATTCTAACTCGAAATGCTTAGATATTTCAGGCTGATTTTTATTTACTATTTCACAAAACTCTATAAAATGACTATTCCCGTCTAAAACTCCAATAGTGTGTAAACCAGCTTCTTCAATAGTATGCCAAGGAATAAAATCAGGTATAGATTTTGGCCTCTTTTTAGGAAAACTATTTTTAATATCATTCTTACTTAATGTTATATTAAAATTTTCCAAAAAAAATAAATTTTCAATACCTGCCCAAGGAGAAAAAAACTTATCTTTAGTTAACAATTCCCAAAGAACATTTTTATCGATTATGTTTTTTTTCCTTCTGTAAACATCTATTTTTTGCCGAATCTCAGAAAACAAGTCATCTAACTTTTTACTGCTCAGTTCTTCTTTCTCAATACCCAATTTGAATAACATCATAGAATCGTTACTTGAGCCACAGAATTTTGGTATATATGTATCCATTGAAGTTAAAGCTACCCCACCAGGAATATAGTTTTTGTTTTTACAAAAAATATCTGGTAGAACTACAATATTGCTTATCAGTGATTTTTCTTCAGATATTGCAAAAAGTTTTTCTAAACAACTTTTTTCTGGTAAAAATTCTTTATCTAGAAACAATTTAACGGGAACCCTACTTTTAAGTTTGTCCTGAATTTGCATATATTTTAATTCATCAGTTAAGTTATAATCGCTCATACTAGCATATCTCAATTTTTATTTTATCAGCATAAGTTGTGATATTTTCAAATACTTTAATCGAATTTGAATAAGCATAAACAATCGCTAAAATATCAGCAGCAGACTCATTTTTGATGTTTTGGCATATTCTATATTTTTTCAATAGACTACCTCCATTAAAGATAGGTTCTACAAAACTTATATCTTTTAATATACCTTTTTTTGGGGAGTATACAAATTCACAAGCAGAATAGTATTTTTTTTTAAATTTTTGGTTGTTTTCAATTTTTAGTACGCAGTTCAGCGCCTGTAGACTTGTGTCTATTTTATGAGATTTTGATATTAAATAATCAATATGAGCAGGTATTGTTGGTTCACACTCAATTGGATAAATTTTATTATCTGTTTTAGAATACTTTATTTCAATATAAAATGGGCCGCTTTCAAAATTTAATTGTTCAATAATTTTAATATAAAAATCTTTTAGTCTTAACTCAAGTTTAGAATCTACTTTTTCAGTGGTATATTTTTTTGGTAAAAAATAAGGGTAATTTGAAGTACTCCTAGTTATAATCTGAAACAGATTAAGTTTCTTATCGTTTAATAATCCAAATAAACCATAATCTTGCCCTTCAATATATTCTTCTACAATTATTTCAGATTCACGCACATATTTATTTGCTCTAATTATTGCACTTTTAAATTCATTTTCGGAACGAACTAATGTGATACCTTCGCTCCCTGAAGTATCTTTAGTAACTTTCACGACAAAAGGATAGTCAATTTCAAGGTCACTCTCGTTTAAAATCTGATATTTAGGGTAGTTAAAACCATTATTTTTTAAAAATTCTCTAAATAATTTCCTGTTAACAATAGTTTCTGCTTTATTCGGGGATAAACAATTTGTTTTACAATTTAGTTTATAACTTAATTCACTTGCTGTCGTTATACAACTCCTTGATCCCATAGTAATAATAGCTTCAATATTTTCTCTAATTTTTTTTTTCGAATTCAACCAGTCAAAAATAGGTCTTGAGTCATAAGCACTCATATTTAGTTTTATATTCGAATATTCCAACCCTTTAGCATTTGGATTAATATCAACAGATATCAACTTATAACGCAATTTATTACAAGCTTTAATAATAGGTAATTGCCATTCTCCGGCTCCAATATTAAGAATATATTTATCTTCCATTTTTAACCCCTCCTTCCCAAGGATTGAAGGAATCACCTAGATATTCTTTTGTATTGTTTACAATTTCATTTTTTAGAAGTGCAATATCAAACATTAATCTCATAACAAAAAAGAATAGAGATACTAAAATTGTAGTAAAGAAAACTTCATGCTCCATTGAAAGTATTGGCGCAATGCCCAAAACAAGAATTTCTCTTTCATGTGTACCAAAAAATATTACTTTTAAATTTACTTTTGAGAATATATCTTTCAACTTAATCATATAAAAATCAATTTTTTTAATGTTAGGTGAATACAAAGTTTCATATGCCCCTCTAATTTTATTGATAGTTCTCGGTAAAGTCCAATCCATAAAATGGATACATAAAAATAGCAATGCCAAAATAAAAATTCCATTATCGTTCGTTTTAGAATAAACCGTATAACAAAGAGCCAAAATGTTCAGAATTACTCTCCAAGGGTCTAAAGTATGATCCAAAACTAATCCTAAAACTGAACCTGAACCTAGTTTAATTCTCGCTAGCAAACCATCAATATTATCAAGGATGTTTGATATCTGAAAAACTAAAACAGCTAACAAAATACTTTTATAGTCTCCTTGTAAAAAAAAATATGCTGAAACTATCGACATCAAAAAAGATAAAATTGTAATATGAATTGGTCTTAATTTTGTATAATCAGCAATCAATCTGCCCATAAACGCCGATATTGGGTCCATTACAAAGACGCTCCAAATTGTATTTACAGGTCTTAAACCTAAGATGATTCTTTTATGATTCATTCAACCATTTTTCCATTATTTGATAAACTCTATTTATTCCTAACCCGTCAACGCATTTTTTCCCATTTTGTGATTTAAAATCGGAAAAAGATCTATCAAACGCTAACTTATAAATTTCATTCAAGAGATCTGTTTTACTTATAAAATTAGCATAACCAAAATTTTTTACAACTCCTTGTTTTTCAAAATACTCCGCATGTATTACTTGTCTTTCTCTTCTACAAAATACAATTTGAGGTACTCCTAGAAAAGCGAATTCATATATAGTATTTCCACCATGAGTAATTGCAATATCTGCTTCATTCATTATTTTAGCAACACATAACGGCTCTGAATAAATCTTAATATTTTTTCTCCCTTCAAACCTATTTAATCCTTTTAAGGTAGTCCTATTAGTAATTACAGAAATTACAAAATCTTCTGAATCAGCTATTATCTCAATTACTCTTCCAGTGAAATTATCTACATCACTTCCTCCAAAAAAGAGACAGATTTTAAGTTTTGTTTCTGAAATATATGAAGTTTTTCTTCTAACTTTATGAAAATCTTCGCTTAATAAATAGTAATCAGGTCCTAAGTATAAGTATGCACCTAAACTACTAATATTTCTGTTTTTCCAATGATATCCTGCTGAATTTATTATAAAATCAGACGCTAAAACTGTTTCGAACATTTCATCAGTAATACAGCCAATAAGGATATTTAATTTTTTCAACTCAAAAAAATATTCATTTCTATCAGGGAATATTAAATCTTGATCTTGTAGTAAATCTTCATCTTTACTATCTGGCGATAAGATATCCACTAGAACCAATGAAATCTTTTTTTCAACTATTAGCGCTTTTGTTACTGATATATCTTCAACAAAGTTATTATGCGTGGAAACAAACTTATAATCTAACTTAGCTTTATCAAGGATATACGAAATTCTACAAATTTCCGAACACTTAAGAATAAAAAAGATTACATAGTATCCTTTTTTGACTAAATACTTTGCTAAATGGAAACATCTATAAAAATGTCATAACCCCATTTGGGGATGGGCATCGACTCTAATGGCAATACGTCGATTAACCAACTAAATCTTCTTTACTTATTAAGGTATCAGATTTAATATTATTTTTTGCTTTGGTTCCTAAAACCCATTCAAGTTCAGTTGGCGGTATTCCAGAACCTGGCCTCTTAAAAGTGACCTTTTCTTTAGTTATAACTTCATTTTTTTCAATATCTTTTTTCGCTACTATACTTCTCCTAAAGTTTTTTTGCATTTTTAATTCTGCTTCAACGGGTTTTTTAATTCCTGACCCTAAGGCTGAGTAAATTCTTTTGATATTGTCAATTAAGCGTTTAAAAGTTTCAGGGTCACCGGAACTTTTCTGATCGGGTCCTGGCATTTTTTTATCAAGTGTAAAATGTTTTTCAATTACCTTGGCCCCACGAGCAACCGCGGCAAGAGAAATTAAATTATCTTCAGTGTGATCAGAAAATCCTACTAAACAATCAAATGTATTTTCCAACGTATTAAGTACTTTAAGGTTTATATTATCATCACTTGGCGGATATAATGAGACACAATGAAGTAGAATCACATCTTGATTTCCTGTTTTATATATTGTTCTCAAAGCTTGATCGACTTCCGCTATTGTTCCCATACCAGTTGAAAGTATAATAGGTTTTTGTCTTTCCGCTACATATTTAATTAAGGGAAGATTATTCAAATCCATAGAAGCAATTTTATAACAAGATACCCCTAGTTTTTCTAACCAATCAACAGTTTTAAACGAAAACGGAGTAGATATAAATTCTATTTCAAGCTCTTTTGCATAAATAAATAACTCTCGATGTTCGTTTTCGGATAACGAAATTCGTTTTACAAAACTGTATACATCTTCTTTTCCTGCTCCTGCATCAAGATGTTCAGCCGAAGCAGCAGTTTTAGTCATCATACACTCTACAGTAAAAGATTGAAACTTTACTGCATCGGCACCAATATTTTTCGCTTGTTTAATCAATTCTTTTGCAATTTTAATATTGCCATTATGATTTATTCCAGCTTCTGCTATGATATAAGGCTTTTTATTCATCCCTATTATTTTGTTATTAATTTTAATTTGTTTCATATTAAATCACTTTTATTTTTTTTCAAAAATTATATTAAAGGCTTCGGCAAATTCTACTCCTATATTAGCACCTCTGTATTTGGACAAAGCTTTTATGGACTCCATACATCTAGGTAAAGGATACGGCTGTGTCTCATCCACTATAAATTCCATTAGTTCAATTTTTTGAATAATACATTCTGTTATATCTACAAATGAATTTGGAATAAAAACTTCCTTTCTTGCAGAAGAAAAAACTTCTGTAGAAGATAAAACTTCATAGGTCAAAATTCTAAATTGAGTCTTCTTTATATTAAAGCTTTTGACCGCCGAAAACAATGCTTTGTTTAAAATCGTATGATCTGAATGGATATCATAATTCCCTGGTAAATAAATAATATCTGGATTAACCTTTGAAATAATGACTTTTAAATCATCTATAATTTCCTTAAATGGAATTAAATCAAGTTTTGCAGTTGGAAATTTCGACCAATGAAAATTTTTAACTTTAAAACTAGATTTTATTTTCTGCACAAACTTCTCTTGATTCGAAATCTGTTCTACAGAATAAAATTCCGGATCTGATGACGTAGCTAGATACCAAGAGATTGTATCACCATTATCTAAATGTTTGAAAATAGTTCCACCTGCACCAAGCGTTTCATCATCCGGATGAGCTGATAATATTAAAACTTCCAATTTTCACCTCTTGAAATTAACTGAGATATATTCAGGGAAGGATTTTGGATGATCGATCTCCAAATACCATTTCCCATTTTTACTTTGATAGCCAAACATTTTATATAAATCTGCAACCTGCAAATTTTTTTTTGAAGCTTTGTAGGTTCCAATTAAATAATTTACTTTTGAGCTTAATGCCTCATTATAAATAAATGTCAATACTGCCTCTTCAATTTTCCTACCTAAAACTCTACAACTTAACAAAAAGGAATCTATTATCCATATATCTTTTTGATTTTCAATAATAACTACTCCAATAACCCCGTTATCACCAAATTTATCTTTTAATCTTAAAGAATAAATTAAATGATCTTTAGAGGCATGCATAGCTTCTACCTCCTGGAATGAATACCTTTTTGTTGTTAAATTAAACTGATTTGTTTTTAAAATTAATTGATGAATTCTCTGCAATGAAAATCCATCACTTTTTTTTATTTCTAACTCCATCTCAAGATCGTTATAAAATTCTTCAATGGTTTTATTACTTTTTCTATGCGCTTCTCTTTTTTTATTACTCAAATAAAGTTGTGTTTTAATTATGTCTTCACTTGTAAAATTAACTGCATCAAAATCATTTATTTTTTTTAGAATCTCTAGTTTATTTAACGGGGAACCTTCAAAATGAATCGTTTTTACTTCAGGAAGTCTAGCTTTAACCATTTCAATTTCAAAAATGGAGTCATCTATAAATATAACCGAATCATAGCCAATATTTAAGTTTCTAACTATTTCTTGTATATTTTCAGATTTATCTACCCAATTAATCTTAGTTTCACAAAAATCTTCCCACTTAAGAATTAAATTCGGGTGAGTATCAAATAATGACTTAATATCATGAAAATTATTTTTACTACAAATAGCTAATAGAACTCCTTGCTCTTTGAACCCTTTGATATGGGTTTGAATGTCTAAATAAATATTTCCAGGATAGTCTTCTCCAATCTGAATTGAATGTTTGCCATCTTCTCCAACAATCCCCCCCCAAATTGTGTTGTCGAGATCAATGATTAAACATTTTTTCCCCGATCTTTTTTGAGAATAAATATAGTGCGCCATTTCTCCTGCTAGGTGGATAAAAAAATCTATCGTGTAAGGAATTTTAGATGTATACCATAATCTTGAATTTAAAATATTTTCGACACCTTTTTCAAAAATTATCTGGTTAGTATCAAAATAATTTAAACTCGGATATTTAACTGATAATTTTTTAAGTTTAAGATTTAACTCATTTATATAATCTATCTGCCCAAAATTTTTATTATGAAAAGATGAATTGCTTACGAATTCTGGATAAGAAAAATTAGAAACGATTATCTGTCTATTAGACTGCAAACATTTTTCAGCTATATTATCATAATGAGATAAAATATTTTCTATTTCATTTTCTATTTCATTTTTCGACAAAGAAAAATAAGAAAAAATAAATCTTGGAAATATTTCCTCTAATCTATTAATGAGTAATATTAAGTCAGGATTATATTTACTTATTGCATTGCCAGCATCAAAAATATCTACTCCAAAGCTATTTATATTTTCGATAAATATATTCGAAGGCAATTGATTTTTAAACAACTCAATTTCTAAGGGAGTTTTTAAAAGATCTGCTGTATAACTACTTATAATTACTAGCTTAATCTTCTTATAATCCAAAACATTAATCGATTTACTAATGAAAAGATAATCTGAGTAATTTTTAAAATTATTCAGATATTTACCAACTAAATCTGCCTTAACTTTGAGTGGTGTACTATTTATTAATATTTTCTTTAATTCTTCTTTTAATAACATTTTTTTGAATCAATAAAACTTATTATTTCTTTAATATTTTTTTTTAATATTTGCATTTCATCAACCTCAATTTTTATTGAAAATGCTTCTTCAAGAATTATCATTAAATTAATTTGGTTTAATGAATTCCAATTTTCTAAATCTTCTAACTTAGTTGATTCACAAATATTATTTATTTCAAACAATTCTTTAATTATTTCTAAAAAAGTCTCTCTCATATCATATTTTCTTTGCTGGATTTCCAACATATGTTGAATTTGCTTTTGTGCAGGAAAAAAGGGAAGCTCCCATTCCTATTACAGTATTGCTACTTAGTTTCATTCCATTGTATATATTACTTCCACTGCCCAGCAAACAATTATTTTCTATTTGCACAAATCCTGAAATGTTCGAACCCGGGTTAATTTGACAAAAATCAGCAATACTTACATCATGACCAATTGTACAGTTTTTATTTATGCAATTAAAATCTCCTATTTTTATATGCGTATCCATAGAAACCAGAGAACTTATTATATTTCCTTTCCCAATTCGAATGTTTTCCCAATCAGCGTTGACTGATTGATGTATAAAATTTGGAAACTTTACATCAACTCTATTAAATCTATTGAAAATATTTTTCCTTATTTCTAAATTACCTATTCCTATAACCAAATGAATATTTTTTTTGTCTTTTAAAAAATTATCATCTCCTATAACTTTGTATCCATCTATAACCACCCTCCCCAATTCATTATTGTCAATAAACCCAATAAACTTAAAATTATTTATATAAACCTTACTTGATTTATATATCAGGTATGCTTCTTTAGCAAATCCCCCTGCTCCAATAATAAATAAATTTTTAGCTGCCATTTTATAATTTCCTAAAACTACTAGGAATATTGACAATTTTTTCCTCGATCCAATTTGAATTAATCAAATCGTCGCAATAACATTTATTAAACATTTTCAGTTTATTGTTTAACCTCCATATGGGTCTAACCATTATTTGCTCCGCAATTAATCGCTTAATAAATTCATCACGTTCATTTTTATCTTTAAGTTTAATGGCATTTAACCAATAATTCGCCGTTGAATTATCTGGCTCTGAAATAAAACCTATATCAGTAAATTCGAAGAACTCTCTATACAAATTGGCTGTGTTTCGCTTATTGTTCAATATTTCAGAAATATTTTCAAATTGCGCTAATCCAATTGCAGCGTTTATGTTAGCCATCCTAAAATTATAACCTATTTCATCGTGAACGTACTCATAATCATGTTTTACTTTTGCTGTAGTGGTAATATGTTTTATTTTTTCAGCAATTTTCTCGTAATTTGTCAAAATCATCCCTCCACCTCCGGTCGTGATAATTTTATTACCATTAAAACTAATTACACCAATATCACCAAAAGTTCCAATATGTTTATTTTTATAAAAACTCCCTAATCCTTCTGCCGCATCTTCAACTATAGGAAGATTATAACTTCTGGCCAACTCAACGATTCTTTCTATATAGCAAGGATGACCAAATACATGTACCGGCAAAACTGCACTTATTTTTCGTTTTGTAACTTTATTTATCAAATTACCATTCTTGAACTCAGTTCTTTGTTCTAAAAATTTTTGTAATTTTTCAGGACAGAGCCCCATATTATCTTTATCTACATCAATATATGTTGGATAAGCTCCATTATAAAAAATAGAGTTAGAAGTTGCAACAAATGTTAATGCTTGCGTAATAACTTCAGTATTGGGTTCAACGCCGACAACTTTTAAAGCAATATGAAGAGCCGAAGTTCCGTTAATAAGTGAAACTGCATAATTGACACCTGTATAGGTTTTGCATTCCTCTTCCATTTTGTTTACAAAATTTCCTAGGTATGAAACATATGATGTGTCTATGCATTCACCCAAGTATTTTTTTTCATTTCCTAAAAACACAGGAGCATGTAATGGTATTATATCTTGTTTAGGATATAAACTTTTAATAAAATCAATTGTTGCATCAACCATAAAATTAAATCGCTATTAGCTATTAGAATAAATAGTACTATTAGGATTTTCAATTTCTCCATTTTTAAGCATATTTTGAACTTCCTGAATACCGTCAGGAACTCTTCTGCTAATTTTATAATTTAAGACTTTCTTTATTTTATCGAAATTAACCTTGTAATCTCGAGGGTCTTCTATTTTTTTCACATAGGAAATTTTTGCTTCTGGTATTACTTTAATTAATTCATCAGCCAACATCTTTTTCTGATAGTTTTCTCCAGTATCCCCAACATTAAAAACTTCTTTATTAATTTTATTTTCTGGAGCATTTAAAGTGGCTAAACAACCCATTGCTAAATCATTAACATGACAATAAGGACGCCAAAACTGCTCACCATATATAACTAATTCATTTCCTAAAGTTAACTCCCTGACAAATTCATTTACAGTTAAATCAAACCTCATTCGCTCTGAAATACCATAAACAGTTGCAAAACGCAAAGCCGTAGGATAAAAATCTTTTCTTGTCTTTGAAGATAAAATATACTTTTCAAACTTTACTTTTAATTTAGCATAATGCGAAACTGGGTTAAGAGGCGAATCTTCACAAACAAACTCCTCTTTCATTTTACCATAATTACTACATGTTGATGCAAATATAAACCTTTTAATCTCATCAATATCGTTGCAAATATCAAATAGAAATTTAGAAGCTTGCCAATTGATACTCTCTGCAATTTCCGGTTCTTGTGCACAGGCTGGGTCACCAACAATTGCTGCTAAATGAACTACAGCCTGAGGTTTTTCATTTAAGATAATAGATTTAACTTCAGCAGAGTTTCTTATATCTTCTTTGTAAAATTTAAAATTCAAATTATTTTTGAATTTCTCAATAGATTTTTCACCAAACCTCAAATAATCAATTCCAATTACTGTATATTCATTATCCAATAATAATTTTGTTAATACAGAACCTATATATCCGGCACATCCGGTTACTAATACTTTCATAACTTTTGTTTCCTTTCATCAGCCCATTCTTTATTCTCTAAATACCATGCATAAGTTCTTCTTATACCATCATTCAGTTGTATGGTACTCGACCATCCTAAATCTTTCATCCTTTTCACGTCTAACACTTTTTTGGATGTTCCATCAGGTTTCGAAGTATCATATTCAAAATCTCCTTCAAACCCGATTATATTTTTTATTGTAACAGCTAGCTCTTTAATCGAGCAATCAACTCCAGTTCCTATATTTAAATGTGTTATGTCATTATTATATAAACTTTCTGCATCTACGTTATCCATTACAAACCGACATGCATCTGCCAGATCGTTTACAAATAAAAACTCTCTCTGCGGTAAACCACTACCCCATATAGTTACTTTGTCTAATTTATTAATTTTTGCGTCATGAATTTTCCTAACAAGCGCAGGTAAAACATGTGAATGTTGAAGATCAAAATTATCATAGGGGCCGTATAAATTGGTAGGCATCACAGAAATAAAATTACATCCATATTGTTTAAAATAATTTTCACATAATTTTATGCCTGCAATTTTTGCAATAGCATATGGCTCATTTGTATACTCTAACTTCCCGGAAAGTAAATATTCTTCTTTAATAGGCTGAACACAATTTTTAGGATATATACAACTACTACCAAGAAACAATAATTTCTTACAGTTATTTATAAATGCAGAGTGTATGATGTTAGCTTCTATTAACAGGTTGTCATAAATAAATTCAGCGCGGTATTTATTATTAGCAAAGATACCACCAACTTTTGCTGCTGCGATTATAACCATTGTTGGCTTATTGCGCTCGAAAAACATATTAACCTTCTGTTGATCTCTCAAATCTACTTCATTACGATTTATGGTGACAAGATCAAAATCAGAATCATTTATATATTTTCCAATTATTGATCTGCCAACCATTCCATTATGTCCGGCAATAAATATTTTTTCTTTCTTAGTTGTAGGCATACACTTACATTTTTAAGTCGTTTTCAATCATAATTTTCACCAATTCAGAAAACTTGGTTTTGGGTTCCCACCCGAATTGCTTATTGGCTTTTGAATAATCCCCAATCAACAAATCAACTTCTGTTGGTCTGTAATATCTCGGATTAATTTCTAAAACTACTTTGCCATTATTTTTATTAATTCCTTTTTCATCAACCCCAGAGCCAGTCCACTCTATTTCAATGCCGGCATGTTGAAAAGATAATTCTACAAATTCTCTTACTGTATGAGTTTCATTTGTCGCTAACACATAATCATCAGCTTCATCTTGCTGTAGCATCTGCCACATTCCTTCAACATATTCAGGAGCATAACCCCAGTCACGTTTTGCTTCCAAGTTACCAAGACTAAATTTATTCAAACTACCAGCTGCAATTCTCGCAACTGCTTTTGTTATTTTTTTTGTAACAAAAGTTTCCCCTCTACGCGGAGATTCATGATTAAATAAAATTCCGTTGCACGCAAACAAATTATATGCTTCGCGATAATTCACAATCATCCAATAGGCATATAGTTTTGCTACTCCATATGGTGATCTCGGATAAAAAGGAGTCGTTTCTGTCTGAGGCACTTCTTGTACTTTACCAAACATTTCACTTGTTGAAGCCTGATAAAATTTTGTTTGTAGTCCGGTTTCTTTAATTGCATCAATGAAACGCAATGTTCCTAAGGCATCAACTTCTGCAGTGTATTCAGGCAAATCAAAAGATACTCTTACATGACTTTGCGCAGCCAGATTATATATTTCATCCGGCTCAACTTTCTCAAGCATCCGATTCATATTACTTGAATCTGTAAGATCACCATGATAAAGGAAAAGCTTTTTGTCCATTACTTCCTGATTGTCCATCAGGTGATCTATTCTTGCAGTATTAAAAGAACTGCTTCTTCTAATCATTCCATGAACTTCATATCCTTTTTCAATAAGAAGTTCAGCAAGGTATGAGCCATCTTGACCTGTAATACCAGTAATTAACGCCTTTTTCATTTTACCTCATATAAAGTAAATAAAGATGAAGATAAACAATAATTATTCCATAATAAATATTGAAAATAATTTTATTTTTGACCGTGAACATTTAAGATTGAATTAATATAGCTTAATGGCTAATATTAACCATTAGATTATCGTAAAACTTTGAATAATCTTTATTTGAATTCGTTTTTTATTATGTGATTAAAAAATCAAAGGACAACTATTAAGAAGTGAATTAACAAAGATGTGAAATCACTAAATTCTGATTATTTTATCAATTTTTTCTTTGTATTCAGACATTTCAAATTCTACTTTTTCATTCAACAGCTTAAACTTGGCTTCTTTTTCCTGTTGAAGCTTTTCAAGCCGGTTCTCTTCTCTATTCAATTCAGCTGAATAGTTTTGATCAAACATTGCAATTCTTTCTGAATTATCTTCCATAAATCTTGCCACAACAGTATCTCTTTCTTTCAGAACCTTATTCATAAATTTGTTTAAACGAGATTTTTCATTACCTTTTTCCGTAATTGCGTTCACAACTGAAAAAATTGCCGCAAAAAAACCTAAAACAAAAGAAACTCCGCCCCATTTCATCCCGCTAATTACAAATTCGTTAAATTTAAAACCGGATGAACCGCTCATCATTCCGCTTCCGAATCCGCCAATTATAAAAATAAATAATGCAATTACGGCATTGTAAAACAACGCTGTACTAAAGGCTTTTCCAGTGTCAAACTTACTGTTGCTATCCAGATTTTTTATAAGTTTTTCAACGTGCTCTACTTTAACTTTGTATTCCCCTTTAAGAATATCAACATTTTCTTTTAGCTGTCCGTCAAGTCTTTCTCGTTTTTTTCCACCTGTATCTCTCAGATTACTAATGGAATTATTTGCATCTTTTACCTGATGATCATAAACGTGAAGTCTTTCCATCATATCAGCTATTTTACTATCTTTGATAGCAGCTAACACTTCGTTGGCAATGTTTATCAACTTCTCTTTTACCATTGTAGCAGTCATTAATACCAGCTGACTCTGACTGTTCCTGAATTTGTCTATGAAAAAATCTATAAATTTAAGCTGTTCATTTATCTCTATGGTGTAATAATTTTTAAGTCGGAGTTCTTCCAATTCAGATCTCATCAGACTTATTCTATACATTAAATTATCTTCAGTAACATAAAATGAATCAACCAGCGATTCAATCCCGCTGTAAGAGGCAGCAAATCGATCTTCCTTAAAAAGCTGATAAACATAAGCATTTTTTAGAAAGAACTGATATGCTTCAATTTTATTAATTTTCAGTGCATATCCAAATCTTTTAATATCTAGTGTCAGCAGACTCGAAAGCAGTTCCATTGCATTATCTTCAAAGCCACGCATATTTTCTGCAAGTGCTCTGTATAAAACGCCTGTAGGTCCGGTTGGACGAATATTTCCCAAAGCTTCAAAAGACTGAAATGCTTCTTCCTGATAACCGCTTTTCAGATAAACAAAGCCAAGAGTGAGATTTAACAAATATTCAATTTCACTTTTGACATGTTCTTCCAAGTTTATTTCAGCCATCACCTCAATGCTTGTCTGCATACTGTTAATAGCAACTTCGGCATTGGAAATTCTCTTATCAAAAGTTATTAATAATGCTTTATAAATATATTTTTGATAATTGTATCTGTTTACATCTTTTTCTATAAGATTTAAAGCTGTTGTGGAGTAAAACTGACGCTCTTTTTCTGATTTTGTCAGAAGCCATTTTGAAAAAAACTTTTTTATTTCCTGAATACTGCTTGTAAAATCTCCCTTGGCTATTCCTTCCCTGCGAAAAAATTCTGTTATTTTATTAAACACCGGAACATCTGCCAGCCAGAAGTATGGAATGTTTTCAATTGAAATCATAAACTCACCTATATCCTGAGGCAGGTTTATGGCATAATTAATTGAACATTCCTTTATAAAATCGATAGGATTTGCATCATAACTAAGGTAATGCTGGAATTTTTCTTTACCGAGATTCCTAAATCTGGAAACTACCAATTGCTGCGAGTAGTTCTCTTGGCCCTGACCGGAATTCATATTTCCATTTACTAATTGCATCTTCATCCATGAATTTTTATTAGTAATCCGTTACTTTTTTCATTATCGTGTTTCACCCGGACTAATTAAACTAAAATCATTGCAAGTAAATCCACAACAAACTCAACATAATATATATTTTATTTAATTTCAACGTTTTGGGGAGATTTCCACCTATTAAAACTTTTTCTTATTTTATCCTGAAAGCTTACAACACTTAATCCGACAAAAATTAAAACCGATGAAATAATTACTTTTGTTGTAATTTCTTCCCCTAAAACAAGAATAGCAAGTACTGCACCAATAACCGGCTGCAAATAAACATAAACTGCAACTAATGTAGAATTAGCCCTTTTTAGCGCAAAAATGTTAATCAGATAGGGTAAAAGCGTTCCGAAAATTAAAACTACCAAAAGAGGATAATAATCATAAAGCTCCAGAAAGGAATAATTTACCTGTAAAACATCTCCAAATGTTAATGGAAAGATTTCAATTGCAGCAAAAATAAACACATAGGTTATTAGTGTAAACGGCTTATATATTTCAAGCATTGGTTTGGAAATAACAAGATAAATTGAATAAAACAACGCATTTGTAATAATCATTATATTTCCGGAAAAATAATCATCAAACTGCAGATTACTTACTCCCAGTAAATATAAAACACCTAAAAGCGCTATTAAAACTCCTCCAAATCTCAACTTGGAAAAGATTTCCTTTCCTAAAACCACCGCTGTAATCATAGTAAAAATGGGAATTACCGATATTAACAGACTCGCATTAATTGCCGTCGAAAATTGTACTCCCTTCAAAAACAAATATTGATTCCCCACTACTCCAAACAATGCATACAAGGCAAAAAACAGATAATGTTTTTTCTCTTTTATTTTTTCTTTTCGTGAAGTAAAAAATATTGCCGAAAAAAGTAACGCAACTAAAACTATTCTGAACCAGGTAACACTTTCAGGACTAAAACTCTGAAAAGTCAATTTTGAATATGCCGGCAGCGACGCAAACAAAAACTGCACAGCCAGTAATGGCAAATGTATCTTTAGTAAATTATACCCAAACTCTTGTCTATCCATAAAATCTGTCTTTATTCATAAAATTCAATTACCAAATCTACAAAAGCTTTTACGAATAACAGCAATTCATAAATAAAAAAGCCGAAGTTTCGGGAATTAACTTCGGCTTTATCTATTTTCTTCCTTTCAGAAGTGTATTAAACTTCTGTTTACTTTTTTGATAAGCTTGCCATCACAAACTTTTCAGCCTCATCAAGTGTTGCTTTGTAAATATCCTCAACTTCAATTGTACCTTTTCGCTGATTTAATAAATACCCAACATAAAGCTGTTCACAAATTCTTTTCATTCTGGCATCTTCGGTAAATTCCCCGACTCTCTTCACCAAATAAATGCCTCTGCTGTCTTCAATTTTTGCCAGTGACAATGCAGCCATCAACTGAACTCGTTGATCATCATCTGAACGGAAAACTTTCATTAACGGAATAACCGCATTCTCCGATTTCATTTCACCAAGCCAATAAGCACAACTGGTTTTCAGTCCCAGATTTTCATTTTCCAGTCCAACCAGAAGATTTTCTTCAACTACACTATACTTTGGATTATCTTTTTTTACTGTCTCAAGGGTTTGAGAAACAGCAAAGCTTGCAAACAACAAGCTAAACGCAACAAATACAACAACCTTTTTCATTTTTCCCCCCAATGAAATTAATGAATTAAGTTTTTAATAATTTTGCTATGCTTTCTCTGTTATTACAGTTTAATTATTTGTAAATAGCAGGAATATTTCTTTTCTTGATTGAGCAGTACAGGATAAAATATTTGAAGAATTTCGGAAAAATATTTTTAGAATATATTGCTTAAGATTGTAAATATCTCCTGACAGTTGAAATTTTAGACGAAAGATCTCTCAAAAAGATCCCTTTTTCGGCCCAAAGTTTTAACTTTCTGTTTTAAGTATATCCCATTTTTTTTATTTTGATCTCTAAAATTAATCCAATCGGCAAAAGGTTATTATAATGCAGACTTCAGATAAAAATTTTCCTGAACTAAAAACTTCCCGACTCAAACTCAGAGCACTTAAACAGAGCGATAAAAATGAAGTTTTTGAAATTCGTTCTGACAAAAATATAGCTAAATACCTTGATCGTCCTTTGTATAAAACAATTCAGGAAGCAGAAGAATTTATAGAAAAAATATCCTCTGCAAATAGCTCGGATTGGTATTACTGGACAATTACCTTGTCTGATAGTGACGAACTGATTGGAACAATCTGTTTATGGAATTTTCCAGATGATAAAAAAATTGCCGATACCGGATATGAAATGCGTACCAAATTTCAGGGAAATGGCTACGCAAAAGAAGCTTTGCAAAAAATAATAGAATTTGGTTTTGAAAATCTGGCTCTGGAAAAAATCACAGCCGAAGTTGCTCCCGAAAACAAAGCTTCAATTAAAATGTTAGAAAAATTTAATTTTTGTCTAAACACCTCTGTCCCACAAAATTCAAAAACAATTATTTACGAATTGAGCAGAAATATTAATCAGAAGGATTTATAATGAAAATAGATGATTTTAAACTGGAAAGATACTTTGCAAAGTATGAATTCCAGACAAAATATTTGCTTTCCAGTTCAGATTGTGACGGATATTCACTAAAATATATTCTTGATAAAGCCTCACCCGAAGAGTTGAAAATATGGGAAAACCAGAAATTTGGTTATACAGAATCAACCGGTAATCCTTTTTTACGCGAAAGCATTTCTCAATTTTACACAAAAATTTCACCGGAAAATATTGTTGTTTCATCACCCGGAGAAGCAAATTTTATTTTAATGAATACTCTTCTGGAAAAGACAGATCACGTAATTTGTATGTCGCCGGCCTATCAATCGCTCTATCAGGTTGTAAAATCTATCGATTGTGAACTCTCATACTGGGAGCCGGATGAAACTACCTGGAAATTCGATCCTAATAGCCTGGAAAAACTGATTCGTCCCAACACAAAACTTATTATCATAAACTTTCCGCATAATCCAACCGGAGCCTTCCCTGCATTGGATGAACTAAACAAAATCGTAGAAATTGCAAAGAAAAATGACATCTGGCTCTTTTCAGATGAAATGTACAGAAAACTCACAATTAACAATACGCCTGATATACCGCCTGTTTGCGATTTGTATGAAAAAGGTGTGAGTTTGTGGGGAATGGCTAAAACTTTTGGACTGGCAGGACTCCGAATCGGATGGGTTGCGAGTCAGGACACAGCCCTGCTTGAAAAAATTGTTTCGTATAAAGATTACCTCACAATCTGCAACAGTGCACCAAGTGAAATTTTATCGGCAATTGCCTTAAATCACAGCAATGATTTTATCAAACCCAATCTTGAAAAGATTGAAAAAAATATTAGTTTGTTCTCAAAGTTTATTTTAGATTTTAACTCCATATTTAATTTCATTATGCCAAAAGCCGGTTCAACGGGATTTGTAAAATTACATATAAAAGAACCTGCATTTGAGTTTTCTGAAAAACTTGTTAAAGATACCGGTATTATGACAATACCTTCAGAATTGTTTGAATATGGAGATAAACATATAAGAATAGGATTCGGGAGAGAAAATTTCCCGGAAATAATTGAAATCCTCAGTTCTTATATTTCGGCAAATTACAGATAGTTACGGAACAACAATATGACACGCTATTCAAAGCAAAAACTAATATTCACAATTTTGGTATTAACATTACTTATTTATCACAGAACAAATATCGTTAATACATTTTTTCCAAAAGAATATCCAAATGTCACCCTGACAGATCTTTGTTCCGATTTAACCTGGACTAAAAACAAATCGGAGGTAGATGAAATACTCAGCAATAAATATAATCTTGTACTGTCAGGGGAAGAAACAAATAAATCAGTCGGATATACTTCAGAAATATTAGAATATTCCGGCGGAAAATTTAACGGAATACCAACAAAAAGCTGGAAGATTCTTTATAAGAATAAAAACATTTCCAATATAAGTATTGAATTTACGGCCAATGATAATCAATCTAAAATAAAGAAGATGAATAAGCTTGGTGATGTAATAGTTGCATCTGAAAATCCGAAAATAACCATTATCGACTTTAATAAAACATACAAAGTTAATCATAACAATAAGTTCTTTGGTTATTGTAAATTCAGAGAACCGGCAGGAAAAAATAAATTCGGAATAGTTTTTTATAATCCCCAAATAAAATTGTTATAAGTTTAAATAAAAAGAAGGGGGGAATCAGACCCCTTTTTTGCCCTGCTGTTTACGGAATGATTGCCCGCCCTTCTCTTTCGAGGCATTTAGAAATTTGCAAAAACATATTTTGAGGAGAATGAGGGATGTCTTGCGGCTTGTCTCCGGATATGAAATACGTTTATGCCTTTTTCAGCCCTCTGCCCTTTGCTCATTTACCCTAGAGCTTTTCAGTATCGCCTGCTTTACAGTTTGTCAAATAACACCAATATTATTAACTAACTTTTATTGTTACAGTTCAAATATCTAGATATTTAATTTTAAATACATATGTGGAAAACCCGCCATTTTGAGCAGTTTTACTATTTCGGAATAAAATTGATTTGCTTTTGAAAATTCAGGGAAAGATTCTTCGGGAAAAAAGAAGAGCAGGGAAATTTCGATTTGAGATTGTAGGTTTGTTTTCATGTGGGAGTCGAAACGAAATTTTCCCTGCTATCAATGGTAACCTCTTTAAAGTGCGCTTATTTACGCCTACGATCAGAAAACTAATGATCTAAGATAGTAATAATAATTCGAATTATAGTTAGTGGTTACCCCGTAGTTTGTCGCTTTTTTTGCAAAAAACACAAAATTTTTGTCAATTTATTTGCCCTGTATAAAGAAAATGGCTCCTTTAACAGAGCCATTTATCAGTATATCTGTATAGATTAATTTTTATATTTCAACCATTTTACAACTTCACCCCAACTCGGTTTTTTACCGGTTTTCAAAATTCCTACTCTGTAAATTTTACCGGCAAACGGGAACATTACAAATACAGTAAGAACATTAACCACAAGTGCAATTAAAATTTGAATTAAAGGTACATCAATTAAAGTCATTCTAACCGGCATAACAATAATTGATAAAAACGGAGCCATAGATCCATACATACCAACAGTATTATCAGGATTTTCAAGCATTGTGAATGTCATAAAAAACGGAATCATAATTAACATCATTAGCGGAAACATTGCAGATTGCGCATCCTGCATATTATCAAATATAGAGCCTACGGTTGCAAATAATCCGATGTAAATTATCAATCCAATAATAAAGTTAACAAAGAAATATGCAATTTGAGTTACTGACATATTTATCGCTATTTCAGGCGGAAGAAACGGCAATGTTGTACCGGCAACAACAAACACCGGAATAAGCCAGATAAACATCTGCAGCAAGCCGGTTAATGTTGAACCGACAATCTTTCCGGCCATTAACTCTTTTGTATTTACCGAAGAAAGTAACACTTCAACAACTCTGTTACTCTTCTCTTCAATTGCCGTTTGGAGAGCCACAGATCCCATAGTCAGCAATCCTACATAAAGTAAAATTCCGAACAGATAAGCGAGTACCAGACTACCGGCATTCTCTTCTTCAGCTTTATCTTCGGTTACTTTAAATATTGTAAAATCCACACTGTTTCGAGCAAATCTGATATCTTCCGAAGAGACATCTTTATCTTTGAAATAATTATCAATAAGCAGCTGATTTATTACCCGACCAAGTTTTCGCTCCATTGCAATATTTTTTGCATTTTTGGAGTAATATGCTACTTCTTTATTAAGCTTTGCAGAATCCGGGATAAATAAAATTCCTGAAATCTCATTATCCAGAACCTGTGATTTATTTTCATTAATATAACTTCCGATATCTCCGTCAGCCAGCAAATCGTAAGAGATAACATAAGAAGTATCTTTTACCCACTCCTGTTTGTCAAAGCTGTTGCGAATAGTATTTTGAAGATCAACACTTTCAGTTAATACTCTTAATTTAACACCTTTATCGTCGTCAAATTTTCTCATTATATACTGAAGAGCAATAACACCAACCATAATTAACGGAAAAGCAAGTGTACCAATAATAAAGGATTTGGTTAAAACTCTTTCACGCAATTCTCTTTTTAATACTGCCAAGACTCTGTTATTAAACATTTGCCACCTCCTTATCAACAGCCATAGCAATTTCTAATTCATCGCCGGCAAGTTCAATAAAAATTTCGTGAAGAGAGATTTCGTCTGCATCAAACTTTTTAACAATTATATTATTATCTACCAGTGCTTTTAAAAGCTGCTGAGTATGTTCAGGCTTCTTAACTCTGATACCGGTTGTATTTCCAAAATCTGTAATTTTATCAACAATAGGATTATTACGAAGGAATGATATGTCGCCTTCATAATTCAACGTAATATTCTGTTTTCCATATTGCTTTTTGATTTCGCTTAGAGATCCGTTCAGGATTATATCTCCTTTATCAATCATTGCAATGTGATCACACATTTTTTCTGCAAAATCCATCAAGTGAGTTGAAAGAATAATAACTTTTCCTCTTTCTTTTTGCTCAAGAATTATCTCTTTCAAAATATTTGTGTTTACGGGGTCCAGACCGGAAAAAGGTTCATCCAGAATAATAAACTCAGGATCGTGCAAAATTGTACCGATAAACTGAATTTTCTGCTGATTACCTTTTGAAAGTTCTTCAACCTTAGCATCTTTTCTGTCAAGAAGAGAAAATCTCTCCAGATATGCTAAAGCTTCTTTCTTTACTTTTTTACCTGTTTTGCCTTTTAGTTCTGCAAAAAATAGAAGAGTTTCAAGAACTTTCATTTTTTTGTAAAGTCCCCTTTCTTCGGGCAAGTATCCTACTTTATCTCTAAATTCCTGACCGATCTTGGTTCCTCTTAAAATTACTTCACCAGAATCGGGCATATAGATATTCATCATCATTCTGATAGTTGTGGTTTTTCCCGCACCATTCCGGCCTATAAGACCAAATATGGAGCCTTCGGGAATATAGAAGGAAGAATTGTTAACCGCCCGGACATCCCCGAAAGATTTAGTTAAATTTTTTACCTCAAGTGCGTTCATAAATCCTCTTAGATATATTTTGCGAATTTTCACAATTTCAATGATGTTAGTCGACTACAGGAAGGAATTTGTTACAGAAAAAATAATTTTATTCTGTTTCTGTTAATTCATCGTAGCAATCTTCCAGTTTTTCAATGTAATCGCCATAAAGTTTCTTAAATACATACCATACAAGAGTAATTATACAGAGAAAAATAAATCCAAATATGATTAAAAAGATTATAAACATTAATTCACCATTTGGATTGGCTGCTATCTGATCTCCATAAAGTTTTCTTGCTTCATCAAGTCCGTAACTTGCCCCTATTAAAAATCCGGCAAAGCCGCTTGTTGAAATTATTGCAACTATAGCGTAGAAAAACTTTCTGTATGTTTTCAAAATCTTGATTGCAGATTTTATTGTATCTTTCAGCTGATTACCGGAAATTGCATTTATATTCAGCTTATTAAATGAGACAACAAAATAAATAAAGGACGCTATAACAAAAATATCAGAGAAAAGATCTATTGCAAGATACCACCAGCTTAAATTTAATCTGGAAATAAGCCCGCCTGAAAAATAGATATTATAGAGTCCGAAAAACATCATTACCATATAAAGACCCAATAATCCCATTCCTATTTTCAGGTTTTTGGTAATTCTGGTAAAAATATCATTTGCTTTCCCTTCCAGCATATCACGCATCTGCTCTTCTGAAAAAACAGCTTTGTTATCTTGCGGCTGGTTAAGCTCTTCCCATAAATCTTTTAATTTATCTTCACTCATATTCTATGTTCTAGCATTTTTTTCAATTTTGCCTTAATTCTGTTAATTTTAACTCTGACATTACCGGATGTAATACCGGTTATATCAGAAATTTCATCGCTGGAATAATTTTCCAGATACAACAGAATTATCGATTTTTCAATTGCAGACAGCTTATTAATTGCTTTGTAAAGTAACTCAGACTGCTCACTTTTTTCATATCTGGTATCGTGAGAAACAAGCTGAATAACTTCATCTGAAATGCTTTCGCCTGCCGGTTTACTTTTCTTTCTTCTATACCCGGTAATGGCTGTGTTCAGTGCAACTCTGTACATCCAGGTTGTAACTTTAGATTCATTTCTGAATGACGGATAAGACTTCCATAACTGGATCAGAATATCCTGGAAAAGATCCTTCTTATCATCTTCGTTTCTGCTGAACATATTGCAGACTTTCAGAATAAGGTTCTGATTTTCATTCGCTATTTTTATAAAGTCTTGTTGCATTTGTCGTATAATTAATAAAACTGTTACATTTTTCCGCTCAAAGATAAAAAAAAAGGCAGCCATTTTCAGCTGCCTTGAAATTTCTATATTTTACCAGATCTTCACAATCTTATCTTTTGGCCTTCTCATTTTATCACCTTCTTTAACATCAAAGGCTTCAAAGAATTGAGGCAAGTTTGCTAATGGTCCGATTACTCTGTACATACCAGGTGAATGTACATCTGTTTTAATCTGATCTTTAAGTGCTTCATCTCTGATATTTGTTTTCCACACTTGTGCCCATCCAAAGAAAAATCTTTGAGCCGGAGTGAAACCATCTATTTTTTCATTTTTCTTAAATTGCTCAGTTTTCTTAAATGCTTCGTAAGAAACAGTTAAACCGCCAAGATCTGCAATGTTTTCACCTAAAGTCATTTTACCATTTACGTTATGACCTTCAAACGGAGCGTAATCGTCATATTGCTTTACAAGACCCGCCGTTTTTTCTTCAAACTTTTTGAAATCTTCTTTAGCCCACCACATTTCAAGATTTCCGTCTTTATTATATTTTGCACCGGAATCATCAAAACCGTGAGTAATTTCGTGACCAATTACAGCACCCATTGCACCATAATTGATTGCATCATCAACATCTTTATCAAAGAAAGGGAACTGCAAAATACCGGCAGGGAAAACTATTTCGTTTCTTGCCGGACTGTAATAAGCGTTTACAGTTTGAGGATTCATTCCCCATTCAGTAGGATCTATTGGCTTGTTTAATTTTTTCATTTCTTGTGCAAATGCAAATTCATTGGCACGAATTACATTCATAGCATAAGAATCATCACTGATTTCAAGTGAAGAATAATCTTTCCATTTGTCAGGATAACCGATTTTTACACCAAAAGTACTTAATTTTTCAAGAGCTTTCTCTTTTGTTGGAGCACTCATCCATTCAAGACCTTTAATTCTATCGCCCATAGCAACTAAAAGACTTTGTACAATTTTGTTGGCTCTTACTTTTGCTTCTTCCGGAAAATGTTTTTTCACGTAAAGTTGTCCTACCAGCTCACCCAATGCACCACTTGTTGCATCTGTTGCTCTTTTCCATCTAACTGCTATTTTTGGCTGACCTCTCATAAACTTGCTTGCAAATTCAAATCTTTCATTTACAAAAGCTGAACTTAATTCAGTAGCCATTCCTCTTACAAGATTCCATTTAAGATAATCTTTAAGAACATTCATAGAAGTTTTTTTAACAACAGCGCCAAACTGCTTGAAAAATTTTGGCTGAGCAACATTTATTGTACCTGGATCAGTAACACCTAATTCAGAAAAATAAAGATTCCAGTCAAAGTTCTTGCTCATTTTTTTCAATTCTGCAAGAGTCATTCTGTTTGTTCTTTTTTCAGGATCTCTGTTTTCAGTTCTTGTATTGGAGATTTTTGCCAGACTCTCTTCCAAAGTGAAAATAGCTTCTGCTGATTTAGCAGCATCTTTTTCAGAATAACCGATAAGCTTTAACATATTAGTTACATGAACTTTATATTTGGCTCTTACTTTTTTGGCTCTGTCGGTTTCATCAAAATAATAATCTCTGTCTCCAAGTCCGATACCACCCTGCCATAACCAGCCGATATTCATATTACTGTTAACAGGATCGGAGTTAATAAATACGTTTAACAACGGATTGGAAGTTCTTTTAGACATTTTTACAACTTCTTTAACAAAATCTTTCATTGAAGCTATTTTATCTATTCTTTCCAATTCACCTTCAATTGGTTTTATTCCCAAGTTTTCAGCTTTAGCAGAATCAAGAGCTATATTGTAAAAAGTACCAACTTTGTATACACCGCTGTTTTTATCCTGAGATTTAGCAGTTGCTGCTTTTTCAATAATCTGTTTTACATCACTTACAGTTTTTTCTCTTAATTCGTTAAAACCGGACCAGCTTGCTTTGTCTTCAGGAATTGGATTACTTTTAATCCATCCGCCAATTGAATAATGAAAAAAATCATCCTGAGGCTTAACTGTTTTATCCAGCTGATTTAAGTCAAACCCTTTAGGGGCAGTATCTGTAGGCTTGCAGG
>JBGRQB010000042.1:0-26063 GCA_041725875.1 Rhodothermaceae bacterium | reverse complement strand
CTCTTTTTTATAGGTGCAACACTGGGAAGTGCTTTGAGTCTGATTTTACCTTTGCCTGTCGGATTAATGGCTGCAATGGGATTTGTGGCGGTTTTTGCCGGAGCTTCAAATACTCCGCTGGCATCAAGTATAATGGCAATTGAGTTGTTCGGACTCGAATGTAGTTCTTACGTTGTTATTGCCTGCGTTACTGCATATTTGGTTTCGGGACACAATGGTATTTACAGCTCACAAATTATTGGCGATCCGAAATCTTTGTTACAAAGTCACGAAACCGGAAAACATTTGCACGAGATAAAATGAAAAACGAATATTGCCTTCACATATATTTAGATCCTGAGTTTAATCCGGAAAAACTGACATTCTGGAAAAAGTTTGTCTCAGGAAATTTTTCCAGAAATATCATAAAACTGGCAAAAAGTGCCGGATTGAAACAGGCTAACACACTTGTAATAACTTCCGGATTTATTGAAAACGGAGAAATATCTTATAATAATAAGCTGATTTCTTCCTCTGAAAAAAGATGCTGTATAGAGATAATTGATTCCGGAGAGAATCTTTCCGAGTTTTTGAGCAGCAACAAAAGTATTCTTAAA
This sequence comes from Rhodothermaceae bacterium, assembly GCA_041725875.1. Classification (GTDB taxonomy): domain Bacteria; phylum Bacteroidota; class Ignavibacteria; order Ignavibacteriales; family Melioribacteraceae; genus JBGRQB01. The sequence goes on along the minus strand of JBGRQB010000042.1, from coordinate 25,467 downwards.
AACTGCAAAACAGCTCTTTTTAAGCTGATTCCTGAAGAAATTTAACTTTAATTTGTTATTCTGTGAAGATCAGTATTAATCTGAAATTATTTTTCCTACATTTTAGAACTTATCTCAAACTCCTGCGTCCTAAGGTTTGATTATTATTACTACAATTTAGGAAAAAGGAAATTTTATGAAACTTCTTTCCCGACAAGAAGAAATGCTGCTCCTGGCAGTCTGGAAACTGGAAGCAGAAGCTTACGGAGTAAAAATTAAAGAACATTTGATGAAAGTAACAGGTAAAGACTGGGCATTTGGTGCTCTTTTTGTGATGCTTGACAGACTTGTAAACAAAGGATATTTGAAATCACATTTGGCTGATCCGACTCCGGAAAGGGGCGGAAGAAGCAAAAGAATTTACAATTTAACAGAATCGGGCAGAAAAGCTTTAATAGAAATTAAAACCATTGAGCAGGAGATGTGGAGAGGAATAGAAGATCTTGAAACAAAAACGCTTATATAATAAAGATATAAAACCTCCGTTTATTTCCCGGTTTATAATGAAAAAATTATATCCTGATAATGGTGAATACACCACTGTTGGAGATATGGATGAATATTTCCATTTAACAGCTGAACGCGAGGGAAAAAGAAAGGCAAAGAAATTTTACCGCAGGGAAGTGATGCGCAGTGTACTTCCTTTTTATATTCAATCATTAAGTTTTGGAGCTGATATGCTTAAAAATGTTTTCAGACTTGCCTGGAGAATATTGCTTAAAAATAAAACCCATTCAACAATTAATTTAATTGGTTTAACTTTGGGAATAACCTCTCTGCTTATTATTTCTCTTTACATTGCAGATGAGCTGAACTTTGATAAACTTCATAAAAATTATGATAAGATTGGTCGACTTGTAACTCTAGATAAATCAGGAAATGAAGGTGACAGATATTATTCTATAGTTCCTAATCCTGTTGGAGAGATGCTTGAGAAAAATTATCCTGAGGTAAAGGAATACACTTCATTTATTGATCAAAACGGATTTGGCAGATTTACAGTCCAATATAAAGATGTAAAATATCAGGAAGCAGAGTTTTTAATTGCGCAACCGGGATTTTTCTCAATTTTTGATTTTGAAAAACCGGAAGGCTATAGTAAAGATTTTCTTGCAAATCCCAACAATGTTATTCTTACCGAATCAAAAGCAAAAGTTATTTTCGGGGATGAAAATCCAATTGGAAAAACTTTAATTACTGACAGACCCTGGGGAAATTTTATTGTTAAAGGTGTGATGAAAGATCCGCCGGCAAATTCGCACATTCAGTTTTCAATGCTTATTTCTTTTGAAACTGTGCGTGCAATACCTTTTGTTAGAAGAAATGTTCTGAGTTCGTTTGACAGAAGTTCGGTGCGGACTTATCTTCTCTTTAACAGTGAAAAAGAGAAATCAGGATTTCAAAATAAATTAACTGAGTTTGAGAAGAAACATCAGACAGATACATTCGGGAAAACCGAACACCTGATAGTTCAGTCGTTTGCCGATATTCACTTTGGATCTACAAATTTTGAATACCAGTATAACCACGGTGGTAAAAGCAAAAACACAATTTACATACTTGGTGTGATTGGCTTTTTTATAATTTTAATTGCGTGTATAAATTACTCGAATCTTTCGAACACAATGTATCTTACCAGAGCAAAAGAGATTGGAATGAGAAAAGTTGTGGGCGCAACAAAGAAACAGCTTATTGCACAGATACTCGCAGAATCAACGGTTATGACAGGTCTGGCAACTTTTGTTTCTCTTCTTTTTGCTTATCTCATATTACCTGATTTTAATTCATATTTTCAAAAAGAACTTTCACTAAATCTGCTTGAAAATTACGGAGTGATTTTTTCGAGTCTGCTGCTGATATTAATTCTGGGAGTTGCATCCGGAAGTATATCAGCATTTTATCTTTCAAAAATGAACAGCGTTTCATTGATGAAACTTAAAACCAACAACAGGGGAAGTGTTTCTACCGTTAAAAAATCACTGGTGGTTTTACAGTTTGCAATTTCTGTGATGATGATTTTTGCAACAGTGATTGTAAATAATCAGCTTCATTTTGTGAAGAATAAAGAACTTGGTTTTGCCCAGGATAAAAAGGTTGTTATTGATATTAACAGCAGGGGAGCCAGAAGTAATTATCAGACAATGATAAATGAATTCAGCGCTTTTTCTGAAGTGCGAAATGTAACTGTTACTACAAATATTCCTTGTGACTGGAAAAATATTTCCACGCTTTCTGCAAGAATGCCGGGTGAGGATGAATCTGCAAACAGAGAGGTTTCATTTATAGGTGCTGACAAAGAGTTTTTAGATGTTTATAAAATTGAACTGTTGGCAGGTAAAAACCAAAGTGGTAATCATTCAATTGATACAAGTTCCGTGATGATAAATGAATCGGCTGTAAAAGTTTTAGGTTTAAGCGATCCTGTAGGGAAACAAATAACTCTTGATACAGGAAGAAGAAACGCAACGTTTACAATATCAGGAATCTTAAAAGATTTTCATTTTAAGTCGCTTCACGAACCAATCACGCCAATAATAATTGGATATAAATTTAATCCGTTTGATTCAATCGATTATTTTACGGCAGAAGTTTCAATGCAGAATCTGCCTCAAACTATAAAGCATTTACAAAATGTACATGAAAAGTTTGATAAACAAACTCAGTTCGAATATAATTTCCTTGACGAAAGGATAAAAGATTTTTACAGTCAGGATGAAAAAGATGGCGTGATTATTAATCTTGCTTCCTCAATGTCCATTTTAATTGCTTGTCTTGGACTCTTTGGACTGGCAGCATTTACAGCCAGACAAAAACTAAAGGAGATTGGAATAAGAAAAACACTTGGTGCATCAATGCCTCAGCTTTCTTACTCTTTTTCAAAAGAATTTGTTGTTTTGATACTTTACTCTCTTTTAGTCGGACTCCCGGTTTCATTCTACTTTATGAATCAGTGGCTGCAGGAGTTTGCATACAGAATAAATATTGGTATTACAGAGATAATAATTGCATTTTTATCTGTGATTGTGATAGCCGGATTAACAATCAGCTACCAGATGATAAAAGTAAGTAGAACAAATCCTGTGAATGTAATTAGAAATGAATAAATTTAACACAAACACTTGAACAATTGTTCAAGTGTTTGTATATTAAGTTGTGAAAAATGAAAAGAAAATACCAGTTTGTAAAACCGAATCGGTTAATGAAGAAAAAGTGAAAAAAACAAAAGAAAATCTTGCAGATAATTCGGAAATATTTGAAATGGCCGAAACATTTAAACTTCTTGGTGAGCCAACAAGATTAAAAATTGTTTTATCACTCCTTGATAATGAATTGTGTGTCTGTGATATATCAGCAGTAACTGAATCAACTGTTTCTGCAGTTTCTCATCAATTAAGATTGTTAAGAAATTCCCGACTTGTAAAATTCAGAAAAGAAGGGAAGATGGTTTATTACTCAATTGATGATGGACATATCAGTTATATTATTTCACAAATTAAAGAACACGTTCAGGAATAATGAAGCAGAATATCAAAAATATTGTAAACCTTGTTTTGGGATTTATACTTTTTAGTCACATAACTCTGATTCATAATTTTGAGCAAAATTATATTATTTGCTCCGAAGATAACGGTCGTGTTCACATTGAAGAAATCGGGAATTCACATTGCCACAATGCAACAGATCTCTTCTCAAATTTAATCAGCAATAAAGATTGTGAAGATGAAAATATTGATGAAAACTGTTTTGAAGAAAATCAATTACTTACCAAAAACAATATCATTTCAAAGTTAATAAAGGTAAAAAATAATATTTCCGGTATTTTGCCTGCTGTTGATAATAAAACTAAAAACTCCTTTGATATAATTCCTCAAGTAAATAACACACTCGAAAACTACTCCACAGTTTTGCTTCTTATTTGATACTGTAAAACCCAAAAGATTTAGCGAAAATAACTTTTAGTGATTAAAAATTAAATGTATGGAGGCATTATGTACAGAATAATATTTATTCTGACAATTGTCCTGCTGGGAATAGATGTATCAAAAATAAATGCACAGGAAAAAAAGAATATCAGCCTTTCCGTTGAAACAGCAGTTGACATAGCAATTAAAAATAACCCTGAATTAAAAATCTTGCGAAAAAACATCAAAGCATTTCAGGCTGTAAAACTTCAACAGGGCTTACTTTCCAATCCCGAACTGGAGATAGAAGCCGGTAATATTTTTGGTACAAAAAATTATAAAGGTTTTGACGGAAGCGAAATTACTTTTAGTCTGAGTCAAAATATTATGTTGGCTGGTAAAATATCGAAACGGGAAAAAGTAGCCGAAATGGATATTGTACTTGCCGAATGGGATTACGAAGAAAAAAGAGTTGAACTACTAACAGAAATCAGAAAAACTTTTACAAACGCTCTTTCATTACAGCAGTTAGTATATAAGAATAAAGAATTACTCGAAATTTCTGAAAAACTTATAGCTGATTTGAAAAAAAGAGTTAAAGCAGGGAAGGTTTCACCTGTTGAAATTTCCCGCTCAAAGATTATTAAAAATTCATTGCAGACGGAAATTAGAAAAATTGAAGCCTTATATCAGGATGTCGTTACAGAACTGGCTTCTTTAATTAATGATCCTAATTTTGTAATTCAGTCTCTCAAAGGAAAACTAAACACTGGTGTAATTCTTCCTGATTATAGTTCATTAATTTCAAAACTGGAAAATAATCCTAAGCTAAAAAGATTTAGCAGTGAGTATAATAAACAGGAATCTGTAATTGTTTATGAAGAAGCAAAAGCAACTCCCGATCTTACAATAAGTATGGGAATAAAAAACTTAGCAGAAGCAAAAGCAAATGCGTTTGTATTGGGTGCATCAATGCCACTTCCATTGTTTGATAAAAATCAGGGATCAATTCTGGAAGCTAAAATAAGACTTGATCAGAAAAAAGAAGAGTTTCAAAATGTTAAAAATAAACTTACTCTTCGATTGAATCTTCTTTTTAACCGATTAGTGACTTTATTAAAGGTTGAAGAGAAGTTTAACAACGAAACAATTCCCGAAGCAAAGAAAGTATTTGCAGAGATCAAAAAAGGGAATATGGCTGGTTTGTTTACATCGTTGGATGTACTGGATGCACAAAGAACATTGTTTGAAATCCAGAATGATTATCTGATTAACAAGAAAGATATTCAGATGACACTTGCTGAAATTGAAGGTTTAACTGTTAGTAAAATTAAATAAGGGATAGTAAAATGAAAGATAAAAATAAATTTCTTTTTCTGATTACAGGAATGCTAATTGGGATTATAGTTACATATATCATAATGGATTTGTCAGAAAAACATCAGGATGATGTAAAGGTTCATAAAGAAATAACAGCAAATAAAGATAAAAAAGACACACATGAGGAAGAGGAAGAAATTGTAAAAATTTCTGCTTCCGAAATGAAAGAGCTTGGAATTGAAACTTCAAGTGTGAGTCCTCGTGAACTCGCCAATTATAAAAATCTTTATGGAGAAATTGTTCCAGATCCTGCCAGAATTGCACACATTGTTCCGAGATTTTCAGGATTAGTTAAAAGAGTAAATAAAAAAATTGGTGACAAAATTAAAAAAGGTGAAATAATTGCAGTTATTGAGAGTAATGAAAGTCTGGTAAAATATAATGTTAAAGCAGCAACAGATGGTGTAATACTCGATATGACAATGACACCCGGAGAAGTTATAGGAAATAATAATGTTGTTAAGATTGCTGACTTAAATTATGTGTGGGCTGAATTAAACATTTACCAAAAAGATTTTAACGAAATACAAGTAGGACAAACAACTCAAATCAATTTTGGTGATAATGATAAAAAAACAGGCGGGAAAATCTTTTATGTTAGTCCGGTGGTAAATGAAGAAACCAGAACTGCATCTGCCAGAGTTCTGATTAACAATACAAATGGAAATTGGAAGCCGGGTATGTTTGTTTCGGCAAAAGTATATACAGAATATGAGCCGGTTCTGAAAACTGTTACAATTAATGCCATTCAAAATTTTGAAAATAAAAAAGTTGTATTTGTTAAACACGAAGGTGGATTTAAACCTCAGCCTGTTATTGTAGGAAAAACAAATTCGAAATATGCCGAAATATTAAAAGGATTATCAGAAGGACAAGTCTATGTTTCAAAAGGAGCCTTTACAATTAAATCTGAATTATTAAAAGAAGCATTTGGCGGCGGACACGGTCATTAATAAGGAGAAATTATGAATAAGTTAATAGATTTTGTTCTGAAAAATCGCCTGATTACAATTATAATTGGCGTTGTGGTTTTTGTTAGCGGTTATTTTAGTTACACTAAATTACCCATAGACGCATTTCCTGATGTTTCACCTTCTTTGGTTCAGGTTTTTACCGTGACTGAAGGATTAGCACCCGAAGAAGTTGAAAAATATGTTACCTTTCCAATTGAAACTTCAATGAACGGTTTACCAAAACTGGAAAATATAAGATCAGTTTCAAATTTTGGTTTGTCAGTTGTTAACATCTATTTTGAAGATGGAACAGATATATATTTTGCGCGACAAGTTGTTAATGAAAGATTACAAGAAGCGCGAGAACAAATTCCGGAAGGATTTGGAGATCCGGTTATGGGTCCGATTTCAACCGGAATGGGATTGGTTCTTTTTTATTATCTTGATGATACAACAGGAAAGTACACTTACGAAGAACTTAGAACTTTGCAGGATTGGGTAATTAAGTTTCAATTGCAAACAGTTCCCGGTGTTACCGAAGTTTTGGGAATTGGTGGTTACGAAAAACAATTTCACGTTATGGTAAATTCGGAAGCCTTGCTAAAGTATGATATATCAGTTAATGAAGTTGTTGATATAATAAAAAAGAACAACCTGAATGTAGGAGCTTCGTTTATTGAAAAAGATGCTGAAGAATTTTTGATCAGATCTGTTGGACTTGCAACAAAAATTGAAGATCTTAACAAAATAGTAGTGAAAACTCATGACGGAGTTCCGGTTTACCTTAGTGAGCTTGCCCAAATAGAAATTGGGGGAGCAGTGAGAAGAGGGTTGCAGACACGCAACGGAATCGGTGAAGTTGTTGCCGGACAGGTAATTAAACTTTTTGGAACCAATTCTTCAACAGTTATCGGAGCTGTTGAAAAAAAAATGGAAGAGATAAACAAAACTCTTCCCGAAGGAATAAACCTTGTACCTTACTATGAACAAAAATCACTTGTTGAAGCGGCAGTGACAACTGTAACAGATGCTTTATTACAGGGAATTATTTTGGTGGCTCTTGTTTTAGTATTATTTATGGGAACAATCAGGCCAAGTATTACTGTAGCAATTTCAATTCCGTTTTCAGTATTGTTTGCTTTTATAGGAATGGAATATTTTGGCATATCGATCAACTTAATGTCATTTGGCGGGCTGGCAATTGCTATCGGTATGATGGTTGACGGAAGTATTGTACTGGTTGAAAATATTGACCGACTGAAAAAAGAAGCAAAGGCAAGTGAAAATTTTCTTTTGGTTGTAGCAAGAGCAAGTAAAGAAGTATTACGACCAATTATATTTTCAATTATAATAATAATAACTGTTTTTATACCACTTTTTACATTACAGGGAGTGGAAGGGAAAACTTTTAAACCTCTGGCATTTACAATTTCATTGGCAATGCTTGGTTCTCTCTTTTTTACATTAACTCTGGCTCCGGTTATTTCTTCATTTTTATTAAAGCAAAAATCAAAGAAGAAAAACAAATCGGAAGAAAATATAGTTGTGAAAACTCTTATTAAACTTTATGAACCGGTAATAATCTTTTTTGTTAAATTCAGAAGCGCTGCTATCGCGCTTGGGATTGTCATTATAATTTCAGGTGCAATAATATACCCGAAACTTGGTTCCGAATTTACACCTTCGTTAAATGAAGGTACACTTGTTGTACGATTATCATTGGCTCCGTCTGTTTCATTACGCGAAAGTAAAAGAATAGCTTTACTTGTTGAAAAAAGAGTTATGGAAGTAGAAGAAGTAAACGGAACTGTGAGTCGTATAGGACGCGGAGAAGTTGGAGCACATACAGATCCTATAAACAGTGTTGAAATGTATGTTCTACTGAAACCTGAAAAAGAGTGGCGGGAAGGTTTTTCTCAAAAAATGCTGGAAGAAGAAATAAGAGAGAAAATAGGAAATTTCCCAGGGGTATTAACTAACTTTACCCAGCCTATTCAGATGGCTGTTGATGAACTTCTTGAAGGTGTTAAAGCAGAACTTGCCATAAAATTATTCGGTGATGATCTTGTTATATTAAAAGCCAAAGCAGAAGAAATTTCCGGAGTGATCGGGAAAATTCGTGGTGCTTCCGATGTACAGGTGGATCAGATAAGTGGTAAACCCCAGTTGAAAATTATTGTAAACAGAGAAGCTATTGCAAGGTACGGACTTAATCTTGAAGATGTCCAACAGGTGATTAAAACTGCTGTTGGAGGTGAAACTGCCGGACAAATATTCGAAGGAATAAAACGTTTTGATATTTTTGTAAGATTTTCTCCGGAATTCAGAAATAACGAAAGAGCTATTAGTGAATTACTGATTTCTGCTCCAAACGGGGTTAAAGTTCCTTTGAGTCAGGTTGCAGTTATTGAAGAACTTGAAGGCCCGAGACAAATTACGCGTGAGCAGAATCAACGGTTCATCACTGTTCAGTGTAATGTAAACGGAAGAGATATTGTAGGTTTTGTAAATGAAAGCCAGGCTAAAATAGATGAACAAATAAAACTTCCGGTTGGTTATTATACAACCTGGGGAGGACAGTATAAATTACAACAGGAAGCAAACAAACGTTTTGCAATTGTAATTCCCGTAACATTATTGATTGTTTTCTTTTTACTCTTTACAAGTTTTAATTCATTAAAAAACACATTACTGATATTTATAAATATACCTCTTGCACTTGTAGGAGGAGTAATTGCACTTTGGTTAACAGGGCAAAATCTTTCGGTTCCTTCATCCGTTGGGTTTATTGCACTTTTTGGAATAGCGTTGCAAAACGGAATGGTTATGGTAACATATTTAAACCAGATGTTAAGAGATGGTGTTCCCCTTGATGTTGCTTCAGTAGAAGGTGCAAAATTACGTTTACGACCCGTTTTGATGACAGCACTTACAACGGTGTTGGGTCTGATGCCACTGTTAATAGCTACAGGAACTGGTAGCGAAGTCCAGAAACCTTTGGCAACAGTAGTAGTTGGAGGATTATTTACATCAACTCTGCTTACCTTAATTGTAATACCGGCATTGTATAAATGGTTTTCAACAACGGTTCGTAGTGTTGATAAAGAAAAATAAAGTGAATTTGCCAGACAGCCGAAAGGTTGTCTGGCAATTTAAATCATACCATAAAAACAGGAAAAAGATTTTTTTATTTTTTTATCATAAGAATTTTTATATGTTTGTGTCGGTTCATTAACAAAACATTGTTTGACATCAGGGAATCCGGTGAGAGTCCGGAACTGTACCCGCAACTGTAAGCGTGTAAATACGAAACAGTAAAACCACTGTTCATCTGAACGGGAAGGTGTTTCGTTTAGCGTAAGTCAGGAGACCTGTCAAATTATATAAACCGTAAGACGTTCGGGAGTTAAAGTCTTTATAGCCAGTATCATCATCTTATTCCGAAAAACTTACCATTATATTTAACTCAAACAATTTAGTGTTCATTAAATACATTCAGGCAATTAGTGCTGGAACATCTGCGAAAATCAGAGGCTGCCCCGCAACCGTTAAAGCCGGGTCTTCACTAAACTGTCTAACTAAATTTTAATATTTAGTAAAATCTCGAGGGAGAGGAAGAATGTACGAGTCTGTCTTCAAGATCAGTTGCAATCATTCGGTAGCCATATCTTAAATTCCACTCAGTATCATCTCTCTAATTATTTATTTAATGCCGAACCTTATGAAACTATGTCTTAATAATTATTACGGAGCTGATTTTGAAATCAAAAGTTACCAGAATTATCCTATTGCTACTAATTACCGGGGTGGCAACCCAGCTTTTTTCACAGACAAAAAATGGAAAAAGTGAATATGTAAAAATGAAAAACCTTGAAACTGTTTCTGTCACTGCAGAAAGATTTCCTGTAAAGGAGAAAGAAACACCAAGATTTATAACCATCACAACAAAATCTGAATTAAAACGTACTGGTGCCAATAACCTTATTGATGCATTAAAAAGAATTGGCGGATTGACTTATAAATCATTCGGTCCTTTGGGAATCACGCAGGGAGGAATGAACTCTGAAGTTGCAATCAGAGGTATTAACGGCGGCGAAATGGTAATGATAAACGGAGTTAGTATTCAGGGAGCCGCAGGCAGGGCTTATGATTTAAATCTTTTAAGCATCGATCAGATTGAAAGAATTGAAGTTGTTAAAGGGGCAGCTTCTGCTTTGTACGGATCAAATGCAATGTCTGGTGTTATTAATATTGTAACAAGAAAGACTTCTGAAAAGACTTCTCTTAAAATTGGACTTGAAGGTGGAAATATGGAATACTACCACACCAAATTAAGAGGTGAATATAAAAATCTTGTGATTGCCTTTGAATATCAGGGGTTAGGAAGACAAGACAGAATTTCTTACAACTATTCAAAAAAATATAGTTACAGAAACGCTCCGGCAAAAAAATACAGCTGGTCTGCTAATTATAAGTTCCTTGATAATTTTTACATCGATTATATAGGTGCCCATAATAAAACAACTTATGAAAAAGTTTATGATGATCCTTCAAAATCATTGATCGGGAAACATCAGATTCAGAATAAAAACTTTGTTAATCTGAGATATGAAAATGAAAATCTTAGAGTTAAAACATATTTGAATTATGATCTTTTAATGAGAGATGAATACACAAAACAATCGGTACCGGATAATAACAACAAAAACTATAACTATGGTATTGATGCAGATTATAATTTTGATGTTTCCGGATTTGCTTTAACTACCGGATCAAACTGGGTTTACAGAGCTGCTGATTATAACACAAAGTATAATCACAAATATGATATGCACACTGCATTGTTCCTTCAGGTTAAAAAGAAATTTTTTAGAAAGCTTGATATGATTTTGGGAGCCAGACAACAATTCGTTAACGGCGGTTCTCAGGATAAAGATTATAACATATTTTTACCAAGTGCCGGATTAACATTAAATCTGTCAGAAAAAACAAATGTCTTTGCTTCTTTTGGTAAAGCTTTCAGAACACCTACTTTTAATAATCTGTATTATAAAAGTGACTTAGTTGAAGGTAACGACGCACTTGAACCGGAAAAAGGTTACACATACGAAACAGGATTAAAATTTGATAATGATATTTTAAGCTTCAGAGTATCCGGTTTTTACATGGATTATCAGGATAAAATTGAACTTGACAGAAGCGGATCAGTTTCAAAATATGTTAATGCAGGTGAGTATAAATCAAGCGGTATTGAATGGAGATTTGATTTAATGTCATACAGAATATTAAATATTCCTTTAATATTTACCACATCTGGTTTTTATGCTGATCCTACTGCCAAAATTGAAGATGGAGAAGAACAGCAAATGGGTCCTAAAGTTCAGGTTGCTGCCGGATTAAAATATTTTACAAATGAACTTACTGTTGAACTTAACTCAAATCTTACAGCAAAAAGAGAAAGAAATCTGGATGACTATCTGGCAATAAATCTTTTTGCAAGTTATAAAATCTGGAAAGGTAAACTTCACATTTCCGTGGATAATATTTTTGACAGAGAAAATTTTACTTACGGTAACCTGACTCCAACTTCAAAAAGCAGGTATGCTTATTTTGATTTGGGCAGACAATTTAAATTTGGCTATGAATTTAATTTATAAAATATTATGAATAGAATAATGATAGCAGGAACCAATAGCGGATGCGGCAAAACAACTGTCGCACTCGGTTTAATGGCCGCACTTAACAGGAAGATGAAAGTGCAGCCGTATAAAGTTGGGCCTGATTATATTGATCCGGCTTTTCACACGGCAATTACCGGAAGAGATTCTTCCAATCTCGACAGCTGGATTTTACCAATGGAAGAAGTTAAAAACATTTTTGTGAAAAATTCTTCCGATGCAGATATCTCCATAATAGAAGGTGTTATGGGAATGCACGACGGATTTGGAATTGAAAAAGACAGCGGAAGCAGCTCTCACGTTGCTAAAATCTTAAATGTTCCTGTTATCATTGTTCTTAATGCAAAAGCAATGGCGCTTAGTGCCGCTGCTCTTGTTAAAGGTTTTGCAGAGTTTGATCCTGAAGTAAATGTTGCCGGAGTAATAGTAAACAATGTAATGGGTGAAAGACATTACCGTTTGCTGAAAGATTCAATTGAAAATCATACAAAAATAAAAGTGCTGGGGTATTTACCGACAAACAAAAATTTCGGACTTTCATCACGCCACCTGGGATTAATTCCAAGTTACGAGGTTGAAGATTTATTAAAGAAAATAAATCTGATTGGAGATGAAATTGAAAAATATATTGATCTGGAAGAAATAATAAAAATCTCTCAGGTAAACTGGAATGAAAACAAAACTTACATTCCTGAAGAAAAAATTACTGAAGATGTTAACATAGCAATTGCTTTTGATAAGGCATTTAATTTTTACTACAAAGACAGCTTGCAACTGCTGGAAGAGTACGGAGCAAACATTGTAAAATTTAGTCCGATAAATGATACTGAACTTCCTGAAAATATTGATGCTTTATACTTTGGAGGAGGGTTTCCTGAAATATTTTCCAATGAACTGGAAGCTAATAATTCAATTAAAAAGTCTATTGTTGAAAGACTTAAAAATGGTATCCCTTATCTGGCCGAATGCGGCGGATTGATGTATCTCTCCAGAAAACTGATCAACTTTGATAAAACTGAAAACTGGATGACAGGCTGGTTTGATTTCGATTGTGAAATGACTGAAAGACTTCAACGTTTCGGGTATCAGGAGATAAAGTTAAAATCTGATTCTATTTTAGGAGCTTCCGGCAGTAAAATAAGAGCCCACGAATTCCACAGATCAAAAATAACAGGTGAACTTTCAGATACACTTTATGCAATTGAAAAAAAGAATCATTACGAATGTAAAAAATGGGAATGCGGTTTTATAAAAGGTAACGGAATTGCCGGTTATCCTCATCTTCATTTCAGAGGCAACAAAAATTTTGCAAAATCGTTTATTAAGTCAGCAGAAAAATACAGGAAGCAAAGATGCAATATATAGTTAAACCTAACGAAATAGAAAAAAGAAGTTTTGAAATAATTTCAAAAGAATTGGGTGAAAGGAAATTTCCACTTGATCTTGATCCGATTATTAAAAGAGTTATTCACACAACTGCTGATTTTGAATATGCTGATCTGTTATGTTTTCAAAACAATATAATAGAAAGAATGAACGAACTTATCAGCAATGGTGCCGGTATTGTTTCAGATACAAATATGATTCTGAACGGAGTAAATAAAGCAGCTCTGCAAAAGGCAGGCTGTAAAATTTCTTGTTTTATGTCAGAACCGGAAGTTGCAGCTGAAGCAAAGGCAAGGGGAATAACGCGTGCAATTGTAAGTATGGAATATGCACTCAAAAATCCTGATAACAAAATATTTTTAATTGGTAATGCTCCAACCGCATTATTCACTTTGCTTGAACTTTCAAAAGCACAAACCAGAAATGATATTGTTATTGTTGGTGTTCCTGTGGGTTTTGTAGGAGCCGAAGAATCGAAAGATCAGCTTTTGAAAACTGACATACCTTCAATTGTTGTAAAAGGCAGAAAGGGCGGTTCCACAGTTGCCGTTGCAATTATGAATGCACTCTTGTACGGAGTTGTGGGACGTTGATAAATCTTGGTTCTAAAATAGTAAACGGAAAAGAATTAAGATATGGTTTCACAACAGGAACCTGTGCCACTGCGGCTGCAAAAGCTGCTGTAATAATGCTTTTTAATAAAATCACTTTGCGCGAAATTGAGATAACTACAAATTCCGGCAAAGCAATTTCATTGCCTGTTGAAAATATCTCTTTTAAAGATGATTCTGTTAAATGCGGAATTCAAAAAGATTCAGGTGATGATCCTGATATAACAAACGGAATGTTTGTTTTTGCAGAAGCAAAGTTGATTGAAAAAGGAATTAAAATCAAAGCCGGTAATGGTGTCGGAATCGTAACAAAAAAAGGACTGGCTGTTTCTCCCGGTTTACCTGCAATTAATCCTGGTCCAATGAAAATGATTCATTCGGAGTTAAAAAAAGTACTTCCCGATAATCAGGGAGTGGAAATTACTTTATCTATTCCGGGCGGAGAAGAGATTGCCAAACGTACTTTTAATCCAAAACTTGGTATTGAAGGCGGGTTGTCGATATTAGGTACATCCGGAATTATTGAACCGATGTCTGTTGATGCAATTAAAGAGACTCACAGACTCGAACTGAACAGATTTGTTGAAGAAGGACATAAAAAAATAATTCTTGTACTTGGTAATTACGGAAATGATTTTGTAAAAGAAATTCTTGCCATAAGTAATTTTCCGGTTTTAAAAATAAGCAATTACATCGGTGATATACTCCTTTACGCAGAAACCAAACCGATAGAAGAAATTTTGATTATCGGACACATAGGAAAACTTATAAAACTCGCCGGAGGAATATTTAATACTCATTCTAAAACAGCAGATGGCAGAATGGAAATTTTTGCAGCACTTGCTGCATCAGTCGGGTTATCAGTTGAAGGAATAAATGAAATTCTGGAAACCAACACCACCGACAGCGCCATAGAAATTATTGAAAAAGAATTTTCAGAAGAAAAACAAAATGAGCTGTTTAGTAAAATAGCAGAACGTGTGTCAAAAAAAACAGAAAGTTATGTGCATAATTCAATAAAAGCGGGCTCTCTGATTTTTAGTCTGCAAAAAGGGGAATTGGCCCGATGTAAAAATGCAAAAGCAATAATTGCGGAGATTTGTAATGAATAAAATTATTGTCTTGGGTTTGGGACCCGGTTCACCGGAATATATTCTTCCAATCGTTTTTGAAAAAGTTAAGAATTGCAAATCTCTTATTGGAGGAAAAAGAAATTTGGAGATTTTCAAATCGGAGAGTTGCTTCAAAATTCCGCTTGAAGGAAAGTATAATGAGCTGAAAGAAATTATTGCCAGACAATTATTAAGCGGGAATGTAGGCGTTGCTGTTACAGGAGATCCCGGATTTCATAGTCTGCTCAATTTTATAAAACGAAATTTTGATAACGAAATAATTAAAACAATTCCGGGAATAAGCTCTTTGCAATATCTTTTTTCAAAAGTAAATAAAAATTGGCAGGAGATGCAGTTTGCTAGCCTGCACGGAACAGAAATTGATTTTATTGATTTAATTAAAATTAATAAAGAAATCGCATTTCTTACTGATAAGAAAAACTCACCTGATTTTGTTGCAAAAAAAATGCTGGAAAGCGGAATTGCAAAAAGAAAAATCTTAACAGGTGAAAAACTTTCCTACAAGGATGAAAAAATAAACTGGCTTACAGTTGAAGAAACAGCTGAAAGAAAATTTGACGATTTATCAGTTATGGTGATTTATGAAAACTGAACAAAAGTTTTTTGGAATTGAAGATTCTGAATTTATACGGGATAAAGCCCCTATGACAAAGGAAGAAATACGGGTTTTGTCACTGGCAAAAATGAAACTGACAAATAACAGTAAGGTCTTGGATATAGGCGCGGGAACAGGTTCAGTTTCAATTGAATCTGCACTTTTTGCTTTTAATGGTAGAGTAACTGCCTGTGAGAAAAATGAAAAAGCAGTTGAATTAATAAAGCAGAATTGTAAAAAGTTTGGAATTGAAAATTTAGAAATCATAAAAGGTACCGCTCCTGAATGTATAAACAGTGATGAAAAATATGATGCCATATTTATCGGAGGAAGCAGTGGTAATATGGATTCAATTTTAGAACTCAGTAAGAGCTTGTTAAAAGAAAAATCTCGTATAGTAATAAATGCAACTTTAATTGAAACCTTTACTTCAGCGTTAAAAGAACTAAATGAAAAAGGTTTTAAGAATATAGATTATATGCAGGTTCAAATTAACCGCTCAAAAAAACTGGGAACAGGAAATAGTCTTGAACCAGTTAATCCGATTTTTATTATCTGGGGAGAAAAATAATGCAGCAGGGAATTTTATACGGCATTGGTGTCGGATCCGGAGATAAAGAACTGATTACAATAAAGGCAGTCAACACTATCAAAGAATGTGATTATTTAATAATTCCCAAATCAGGAAAGGAAAACGAAAGTGTTGCCGGATTAATAATTGATGAACATATAAAGCCTGAAACTGAAAAAGAATTTATTGTTTTCCCGATGAAAAAAGATAATCAGGTTGCTGAAGTATATAGAACGGTTGCTGATGAAATATGCAGAAGGTTAGCAAAAGGAAAAAGTGTTGGATTTGTAACAATTGGTGATCCGATGTTTTTCAGCACATTCTGTTATTTGAAATATATTGTAGAAGCAGCGGGATTTACTACAAAATCTGTAGCCGGTGTTTTTTCTTTTGCTGCAATTGCTTCTGATCTTGGAATCCCTCTCGGGTTGCAAAACGACAAACTTTGTGTTGTAACAGAATATGTTAAACAGGAGACCGAAAAGATAATTGTAATGTTTGAGACGGTTGTCTTTTTGAAAATAGCCAGATATTACAATTCAGTTAAACCAGTTCTTACAGAAAAAAGTATTCTGGATAAATGCTTTCTTGTTTCCAATTGCGGATTGGAAAACGAGAAAATTATAAATGATTTAACAGATATGGAAGAAAATAATATTCCTTATCTCTCAACAATGATTTTAAGAAAAGGTAATACAAATGGAAAAAGGTAAGGTTTTCTTTGTTGGTGCCGGACCAGGTGATCCGGAGTTGATAACACTCAAAGGGAATAAAATTATAGAAAAAGCTGATGTAATAATTTATGCTGGTTCTTTAATAAATGTTGAAGTCCTTGAATCAGCAAAACCGGAAGCAAAAAAATATGACAGTGCTTATCTGAATTATGAAGAAGTAATGGAGATTACCAAAACTGCAATTAACGAAAATAAAATAGTTGCACGTGTACATACAGGTGATACCGGATTATTCAGTACAATAAGAGAACAGATAATCGGTTTACAGGAAGAGAATATAGAGTATGAAATAATCCCGGGCGTTTCATCATTTTCCGCTGCAGCTGCCAGTCTGGCAGTACAATATACTTTACCAGATGTTTCTCAGAGTTTGATAATAACCAGAAGAAAAGGAAGAACTCCGGTTCCTGAAAAAGAAGATTTACCTCTTCTTGCAAAACATAATTCATCTATGGTAATCTTTTTGAGTATTCAGATGATAAAGGAAGTTGCAGAAGATTTAATGACTGAATATGAACCAGAAACTCCTGTGGCTGTTGTTTACAAAGCTTCCTGGAAAGAAGAAAAAATTGTACAAGGAAATCTTTCAAACATTGCAGAAAAAGTGAAAGAAAATAATATTACAAAGACAGCTCTTATTTTAGTTGGTGAATTTTTGAACGATAAATTTTCAATGTCAAAGCTTTATGATAAAGGATTTTCACACGAGTTCAGAAAAGGTAAAGAGTGATAAAAATTGCAGCTTTAACATATAATGGTGTATCGGTTGCTGAGAAAATTCAGAGTAATATAAATGACTCAGAGATTTTTGTAAATAACAGAATATCTGAAAAATTTAATCTTAACCACAATCGTTTTGAATCAATTAAAGGATTTGTTAATGAAAACTGGGACGCTACAAACGCATTTGTTTTTATTATGTCAACGGGAATTGTGGTAAGAAGCATTGCTGATTTATTGAAAGATAAAAAAAATGATCCGGCAGTTGTGGTAATTGATGAAAAGGGAAAAAATGTAATCAGTTTATTGTCGGGACATTTAGGTGGTGCAAATGATTTAACAATCAAAATTGCAAAGTTGTTAAATGCAAATCCTGTAATAACAACAGCATCCGATGTTAATCAACTTCCGGCATTTGATGAAATTGCAAGGCGAAATAATTTTTACATCAAAAACCTGAAAAACTTGAAAAATGCTGCAGTGAAAATTCTTGAAACTGAAGAAGTGAAAATTTACTCAGATATAGATGTGAAAATTACATTGCCTGACAATCTGAAATTTGAAACAAAATTATCAGAAAATATTGATTTGATAATCAGTGAAAAAAACTTTGAAACTGATTTACCTCAGCTTGTTCCGAATAATGTGGTTGTCGGACTCGGATGCCGAAAAGATACAAGTTATGAAACCATCAATATGGTTCTAAAGAAAGTATTGACAGAAAATAGAATAGAAATTAATTCCATTGGCAAAGTTGCAACCGTTCCGCTTAAAGCAAATGAAAAAGGAATTCTGAAATTAGTTGAAGAAATGAATGTTGAGTTGGAAGTTATTCCTTTTGAAGAGATAAAGAAAATTGAAGATGATTTTGAAGGAAGTGAATTTGTTGAATCAATTACCGGTGTAAAAGCAGTTGCAGAACCATCTGCATATCTTGCAGCAAAAGAACCGGAAATAATTACGAAAAGGTATGCTTCCGAAGGAGTTACAATAGCTTTGGTAAAAGATAAGAGTATATGTTTGGAGAGAGAATGAAAGGGAAGTTGTTTGTAGTTGGTATCGGACCGGGAAAAAATGATCTGCTGACAATCAGAGCGCAAAAAGCTATTGAACAAAGTGAAGTGATTGTTGGGTATAAATTTTACGTAGAACTTGTAAAGGAATTGTGTGAAGGAAAAGATATTGTTAATTCTTTTATGACAAAAGAGATTGAAAGATGCAAAATTGCAATTGCCAACGCAGAAAACGGAAAAATAGTTTCTCTTGTCAGTGGCGGTGATTCAGGTTTTTACGGAATGGCCGGACCTGTAATGGAGCTTGTTCAGAGGAAAGATATTGATGTTGAAATTATCCCTGCTGTCTCCGCAAATAACGCAGCCGCAGCTTTACTTGGCGCTCCTGTTATGCACGATCACTGCAGTATTAGTCTGAGCGACAGACTAACTCCCTGGGAGTTAATTGAAAAACGTCTTCATCTTGCAGCAGAGGGAGATTTTGTGATTTCACTTTACAATCCTAAAAGTAAAGGGAGACCAGATTTTATAAACAAGGCAGTTGAAATTTTCTTAAAGTATAAAACACCTGAAACAGTAACAGGAATTGTGAGAAACGCCGAACGTGAAAATCAGTCAATTGTAATAACTCCGTTAGATAAAGTTTTACAGGAAGAGATTGATATGTTTACTGTAATTATAATTGGTAACAGTAATACAAGAGAAGTCAACAATAAGATGATTACACCCAGAGGTTACAAATTATGATTTTTGTTGTTGCAGGTACATCAGAAGGAAAAGAGATAGTCACTTTTCTCCTTGATAAAGGATATAAAGTAATTGCTTCTGTTACAACTGATTTTGCCGGGTCTTTATTTACTGAAAATGAAAATCTGAAAATTATAACACAAAAATTAACTGCGGCTGATTTTGAAAATCTCTTTGTAAATAATCCTGTAAAACTTGTCGTTGATATGACGCACCCCTTTGCTGTTGAAGCTTCTGAAAATATAATTACCGCAGCCAAAGCAACAAATACAAACTATATCAGATTTGAGAGAGAGAATTTTTCTCAAGATTATGATTATGAAAATATCATAATGACTGATTCTTATGAAGAAGCTGCTGAGAAATTAATCAATATAAAAGGGAATGTTTTTTGTACAACAGGTAGTAAAGATCTTCACAAGATTACAAGTAAGATTGATGTAAGCAGAGTTTTCCCAAGAGTCTTGTCTCTCAGTACAATGGTTAAAAAGTGTGAAGATCTGGGAATTCCAAATCAAAATATAATTGCAATGAAAGGCCCTTTTTCTTCATCTCTTAACATAGAAATTATGAAAAATATAAATGCCGGAGTGCTTGTTACAAAAGAGAGCGGAGAGACAGGCGGAATTTTTGAAAAACTTGAAGCAGCAAAATTCTTAAACATTCCGGTAATTATGATTAAAAGAAAAGAAGTGAATTATCCGCAACTGGTAAGAACAATAGAAGATTTGAAAAATTATATAGAGGTTAAAAATGAAAACTAAAATTATGATTCTTGTACTTCTTTTAGGCGCTGTTTTTGCACAAAACAAAAAAGGTATTTTGGTTGTCAGCTTTGGAACAAGTTACCCGGAAACCAGAAAACTCTGCATTGAAAGTATTGAAAATGATGTTAAAGATAAATTTCAAAATTATGAAGTGAAACGAGCATTTACTTCAAGAATTATCAGAAAAAAAATTAAGAAGAGAGACGGAATAGAAATTTTATCTCCTGCAGAAGCTATTGATAAAATGATTGCAGAAGGATTTAAGGAAATTTATGTACAGTCATTACATATTATTCCAGGATCTGAATATCACGATCTTGCACACACTGTGCTTAAAAGAGGAAAGGGTAAAGATGTAAAGATAAAATTCGGACATCCTCTTCTTGCAGAAGAAACTGACTACAGAAATACAATTTCTGCATTAATGTCTCAGACTGAAAAATTCTCAGGAAAACATATTGTATTTATCGGTCACGGAACACACCATCCGGCAAATGCATGTTATTCTCAACTTCAAAATATGATGAAAGAAAAAAATGAAAAACTTCACATTGCCAATATTGAAGGTTATCCTGAGTTGCCTTTGCTGATCAAAAAACTGAAAAAAGAAAATGTGAAAGAAGTTGTTTTAATGCCACTTATGATTGTTGCCGGTGATCATGCTAAAAATGATATAGCAAGTGATGAAAATGACAGCTGGAAAACAATTTTGAAAAATCATGGAATTGAAGCAGAAGTTTATCTTCACGGACTCGGAGAAAACAAAGAGATCAGAAAGATTTTTATTCATACTCTTGAAGAACTTATTTCCGGTAAAACAGAAACAAAAACACATAAACATTAGAAACAGTAAAAATGCGAAAATTAAATTATCTGATATTTATAACGATTTTTCTTTTAGTCTCCTGTGGAGATAAAAACTCTGAAGAGAAAAAATATTTTGAAATATTAGAGAAAGATGAAAAAATAATCTCAGTCAAAATGTTTGACGACAAGATTTATAACGTTCCTTTACAGCCAAAGCGAGTTGTGGTTTTATACAATTCTTTACTGGAACCCTGGAAGCTGTGCGGAGGAAATATTACAGGAAGAGTAGTTGCCAGAAACTCTCTTGCAAAATGGGCTGAGAAAATTCCGGTTATGGGAAATATGGGATCTCCCAATATTGAAGTTATTATGCAGAAAGAACCGGAACTGGTAGTTATTGCTGATAATATCAGAGGTCAAAATAAAATTAAGAGTTTTCTACAGCAAAATAATATTCCGGTTTTGCCTATTAATTACGCAACCTATTTTGATTTTCTCGATATATTAAAATTGTTCTCCATTATTAATGAATCTGAAAAAGAGATCAAACCTGTTATAGCAGGATTAAAAAATAAAATTAATCTGACTGTAGACAGATTAAAAAACAACAGAAATCTTAAAGCTTTAATCCTTTTTGCAAGTACAAAAAATATTTCCTGCGAATTGCCCGGAGGAGATACAGGTACCTTATTGCAAATATTGGGAATTGAAAATGTTATAAAATATTCTCCTATAAATAACAGCAGACGAGTTGAGTTTAGTCTGGAAAAAATAGTTGAACTCGATCCTGATATTATTTTTGTTAAAACAATGGGGGATACAGATAAAATTAAATCCAGACTCGGAAAAGAGTTAATCAACAACAATGCCTGGAAAAAACTGAACGCAGTTAAAAATAATAAAGTTTATTTCCTGCCAAAGGAGATGTTTATGTTCAAAGCTAACTTTAAATATCCTGATGCAATAGAATATCTGGCAGAGAAGATCAATAATTGATATGCTTAAAAATATAAACTTACATAGAAAAATATATTTTATAATTTTGCCTCTGCTACTTATTGCTTCCGTATTGATAAGTATTTCAGCAGGCGCAGTGGATGTTTCAATCAAAAGTATCATTTCTGTTTTAACAGGAAACGATAACGGATTAAACCACACATTAATTTGGGATATCAGAATTCCGCGCACACTTGTTGCTGGATGTGTCGGCATTGCTCTCTCTCTTTCAGGAGCAACATTGCAGGGGATAATGAAAAACTCACTTGCGAGTCCGAACATCATTGGAGTTTCATCAGGTGCCGGACTGGCAGCAGTTATAATTTTAATTTTATTCCCCGATGAAATGTATCTCCTTACACCTGTTGCATTTTTAGGAGCTCTCTTTGCAACTCTTTTAATCTTTGCAATGGCTTGGCGTGGCGGACTTGAACCTCTCAGATTAATTTTATCAGGTGTTGCCGTATCAGCATTTTTAGGAGCCGGAATAAGTGGATTAATGATCTTTTTCCCTGACAGAGTTGATGGTGTTATCAATTTTATGATTGGCGGGCTATCAACAAGAAGCTGGAGCCATTTTAATATTTTATGGCCTTATGTTTCAGCCGGACTTTTAATCCTCATCATTATGGCTGAAAAACTTAATCTTCTGATGCTTGGTGATGAAACTGCCCGTAGTTTGGGACTCAAAGTTGAACAGACAAGAATCATCTTTATTGCGGTTGCTGCATTGCTTGCAGCAAGCAGTGTAAGTGTTGCCGGGTTACTCGGGTTTGTGGGACTAATTGTTCCTCACGCAGCCAGATTGATGGTCGGTTCCAATTATAAATATCTTTTCCCTGCATCAGCTTTGCTGGGCGGAACCATAGTAATTTTATGCGATACAATTGCCCGTAAAGTTTTAGAACCGGTAGAACTTCCGGTAGGAATTATTATGGCTTTACTTGGCGGTCCTTTCTTCCTTTACTTACTTAGAGGAGGATTAAAAAATGATTAAAACCGAAAACCTGAATGCCGGTTATGAAAACAAAAATATTTTGAACAACATCAATCTGCAAATTAATAAAGGTGAAATGGTTTCTGTTGTGGGGCCGAATGGTTCCGGGAAATCTACTTTGTTAAAAGTTTTATCAGGAAATATGAAGCCTGATTCAGGTGAAATTTTCATAAATGATGTTGAAGTAAATAAATATAAATCAAAAAATCTTGCACAGGTTATGGCGTTTCTTCCGCAGGTACTGAAACAGATACCTCAGTTTACGGTTGAAGAGCTTGTCTCTTTTGGTCGCTTTCCTTACACCGGCTGGAACCAGAGTCTGAAACAGGAAGATTTGGATAAAGTTAAAAATGCCATAAACATTTTTGACTTAAATAATTTTGAAAACAGATTGCTTGCAAAACTTTCGGGCGGTGAACGACAAAGAGCGCGCATAGCAATGACGTTTGCACAAGATACAGATATTCTTTTACTGGATGAACCAAATACATTTTTAGATATTTCTCACCAGTACAAGATTTTAGAAATATTGTCAGAGTACAATAAAGCAAAAGAGAAAACCATATTGATGGTTCTTCACGATCTTAACCAGGCAAAAAGATTTTCTGACAGAGTTATCGTTCTGGAAGAAGGAAAAATTTTTGCTGACGGGCATCCTGATGAAGTTCTGAGCGAATCTGTACTTGAAAAAGTTTTTAGTGTAAATGTAAAGATCAGTAAAATGGAAGGGGAGTATAAATCTATTATCCCTCTTTCTGCTGTTAAGAATTAAACTTTAATAAATAAATTGTTCTTGTTATTCAGTGATAACAAAGTTATCAGGGAATCTGGTGAAAATCCGGAACTGTACCCGCAACTGTAAGCGTGTAGTTGCAAAACCAATTACCACTGTCATAAAGATGGGAAGGTGTTTTTGTGAAGCGCAAGTCAGGAGACCGGCTGAATAATGAAAATTAGAAGACTTTCGGGAGTTGGAGTCTTGTAATACGGCCACACAAATCTAACCGTATTATAATTACTCTTTTGAAAAAGAAAATTACGAATTCAATTTGTATGAAGTGTATTAATTGAATTTAGTGAAAGAGTATGCACTTCCGAGGTTAATTTTTAAACTATCTCGAGGAGAAAATGAAACATATTTTTACCAAAATTTACTTAGTGTTATTTGCAGTTTTTATTGCCGGACAAATTTTTGCAACCTCTTTTGAAGTATCTGGTAAAGTTACAGAAAAAGCTACCAGAAAAGCTCTTGAAGGAGTTAACGTAATGATTGAAGGAAGCACAACCGGAACAGTTACGAACAGAGAAGGCCATTTCCATATTCACGCTACAGACGGTGATATCCTTGTTTTCAGCTATATAGGATTTAAGAAACACAGAGTAAAAATAGCAGGAGCCAGATATCTTGATATAAAACTCGAAGTTAAAGCATCAAACCTGAATGCAATTACTGTGAGCGGAATCAGATCCCGCAACTCAGCTGTTAAGGTTGATGTTCCTGTTAAGGAAATTCCTTTAACTGTAAATATTGTTACTTCAAAGACTCTTGAAGAAAGAAACGTAACCAATATGGTTGAAGCTGTAAAAAATGTAAATGGTGTGCGTGCTATTAACAGATACGGCGGTTTCCAGACTTTCAGATTCAGAGGATTTAACAACTTTGTAATGCTTGTTGACGGTGTAAGAGATGAACGTCACAATCACTCTACAAGTGCGCCTCAGACTAACCTTGCAAATGTTGAAACAATCGAAGTTGTTAAAGGTCCTGAATCAGTTTTATACGGTCATTCAGCTTTAGGCGGAATTATTAATGTTGTGAGAAAAAGACCAACAATTGATGAAAAATATAATGTGTCAGTTTCTTACGGAAGCTTTAACAGTAAAACATTTAATGCCGGTATAGGTGGTTCAATTTCTGAAAACCTCAGATACAGAACTGATTTTGGTTTAACTGAAACTGACGGCTGGCGCGATTTTGGACAAAAAACAGCAAACGGATATTTAGCCTTAAGCTGGGATGTTGCAAAAAATCAGAATATTGAAATACAGGTTGGCGCCAACAGAGATAAATATGATACAGACACAGGTATTCCTGTTTTGGCTGACGGATCATTGTCTGAAAAAGTTGATATCTCTACAAGATACAACGATCCTGCAGATTTCTTAAAACATAAACGTTACGATTTTCAACTTAGTTACGAGAACAGAATTTCAGATGATTTAACTATCAGAAATAAAGCCAGTTACTACTTTGACGATATCGATTATTTTTCAACAGAATCATTATCATATAACGAAGCCAAAGATTCTTTGAAAAGAACCTATCCGTTTTACTTTAACCATCAGGCATATCCTTTCCAGAACCAATTGGAAATGGTTCACAATTTTAACATTGGAAAAATGAAGAATAAATTTCTGGCCGGATATTCTTTGGGAAT
>JBGRQB010000041.1:0-26133 GCA_041725875.1 Rhodothermaceae bacterium | reverse complement strand
TCAATTATCTATTAAATTTGAGGAACGACTTTCGCCGTTCCTATAAAAAACAAAATTTCCCGTTTACACAAACTTTGAGACAGTCTCCAGTAAATCAAACATTTAGTTTTTTAAGCAATTCTTCCAAAACAAAAACAATAGCCCAATTATTAATATCTTCTTTAGTAATTTCTTTAAAGCCTCTACTTTTCAACTCCTTTTTTATCATTTCAACTGTTAAATTTTTCATTTTACCTACTGCAATATTATGAGTTACTTATATTTAAATCTTACTCTTATATTGCAGTATGAAGAGAACATCAATTAAAATAAAAAAGAACATTTTAGAAGTTCTTTCAAGCAAAAAGGCTTTCACTTTTTCTGAATTAGAAAGGAAAGTTAATACAGGATATCGCTCTATTATTTCAAATTGTGAAGAACTTGAAAAATTTGGAGCTGTAAAAATTAGTAAAGGAGAGAAACATAAAGCAAACGGTCGGCCATATTTTGAAGCGAAGATTACTAATCAAGGAATCATTTTTTTGAAAAAAATTACTTAGTAATTTATGGTTTATCCATTATTCTTAAATGGGGAAATTGTAAAAATTATCCAGACTTAAGTATTAACCTAAACTTTAATCCTCTTTAATTTTCTTTTCATCATCAGGAAGGTTATTATTTACATTGATGAAATCATAAATAACTTTTTGAGTTTTCTTTTTTAACTCAACAATTTCGATTAATTTTTCTTTTGACCCTGTTAACCGTATATCTTGGATTAATTGTATTTCATCTTCAGTAAAATCATAAGTTTCAGATGGTTCTTTTAATTCAGTTCTATTAGATTCATTTTTACGATACTCTTTTTTAGTTGGAGGACTTCCATTTCCAGCTAATAACCAATCTAAAGTAACACTACTGATACGAGATATTGTTATCAAAGTGTTTACATCTGGAATTCTATTATCATTTTCCCAATTACTAACAGTAACTCTTGATTCAACTCCACACAATTTTGCAAACTCTTCTTGGGACTTTTTTAAAAATTTCCGACAAAAATTTATACGATTTCCAATTGTATCCATAATTCTAACTAAACCTAACATTTATTTGGGCTTTACATAAAAAAAATTAATTAATCATTTTTGTAAACTGTTAAAACAAAACAACTTACAGTAGTCAAATGAAATAAATTAGCTTGAATGTAACTTTTGTGAAAACAAAATCTTGACAATGGGTTTCGTTTGCATTATATTTGTAGCTGTATAGTTACTGTTGTTTTAAGTGTAAGGGAGTTTAAGTACGAAATAATTCAAAAGAAAGCATACACAGCGATAACTAATCATTAGAATTTTGAATTCTAAAAAGCAACTAATACAAAAGCAAAAAAATAGCAAATGCACGGCTTTTCATAAAATGGCGCACTTAACCACTTTACCATAAAAAACTTAGCTAATTAAGGAATTTAAGGATATGTTAACAAAAATAACAGTAAAAAGTCATTCAGGCTCTACCAGTTAAACTAACCATAAATTTTTCACACCCCATAATATTACAAATTCGTGTTGTTTGTGGATATATATGGATTAAATCAGTAGTGAAAGTAAACATAATAAATTAAAGATTGTTCATTCCTAAACAAGGAGAAGTAATGCGAAATTTATTTTTATTATTGCTAAGTATCTTTATCCCTTTATTGATTAGTTGTAAACAACAAGAATCAATAAATGAACCTTCTGAGCCCCAAGGAAAAGTACCTGCAAAACCAAGCTTTTATCAATTACTTCCTTTAGTACAAGAACCAACAAGAGGCATGCATCTAGTAATTAATGACAAATCAGATGATGAAGAAGGGTTTAGAATTGAAAGAAAGAAAAAAGGAGGAAGCTATTCACATTTGACCACATTATCAGCAAATTCAAAAACTTTTGATGATTGGAACTTAGAAATATCAACAGAATACACATACAGGATTCAAGCGTTTAATTCGCAAGGAAGTTCTGAATGGAGTGAAAAAACCAAAACCTCGGCTGGTGAAGAAGTCGGGACTATTTTCATCTATCCAGAAGCAGACAGTTATGTAAAAGAAGCAAATCCAACAGAAAACAAGGGCACAAATAATTACCTTTTG
Source organism: Rhodothermaceae bacterium (assembly GCA_041725875.1). Lineage (GTDB taxonomy): Bacteria > Bacteroidota > Ignavibacteria > Ignavibacteriales > Melioribacteraceae > JBGRQB01. Next base: position 24,023 of record JBGRQB010000041.1, on the reverse strand, counting down.
GTTGATGGGGCTTATAATGATCCAGGTAAACAAATGATTGCATACATAAAGTTTTCTTATAAACAACATATTCCCAATTATGCTATAGACATTAAAAAAGCAGAATTACGTATGATTTGTCAAAATGAACCCATTGCGGATACGGCATTAACAACAGTTCATACTGTTGAGGCAGCTTGGAATGAAAATTCAATTACTTGGAATAATAGACCAAATATTAGTTTTGTTGCTCTGTCTACAGGTCAGTATGTTTATAACAATGGAAAACCTGTTTATTTTGATGTCACTAGTTCCCCTCAAAGATGGCTTAAAGGGCTTTCGCCAAATAACGGTTTAGCATTAAAAGCTAAAAATTCTAAAGGTACAGCGGTTCTTTATTCAAAAGAGCGGAGTCAATTAAAACCACTTCTAACAATACAATATTATTGGTAAAATTTATGAGGTATAAAATGAAAAAATATATACTATTATTTTTGGTAGCAAGCATTTCTCTAATTGCACAAGAAAAACAGGATGTCATCTATTTAAAAAATGGAGACATTATAAAAGGCGAAATTGTTGAAAACGTTCCAAACGTCTATGTTAGAATAGAACTAACAGGAGGAACAATATTAACTTATAATTATGACAAAATTGAAAAATTCACAAAAGAGTTTGTTAAAAATACTAGCTTAGAAAAAAATCTTAATAGAAGTACAATTTTAAGAAAACAACACCAAACAGATATACACACTTCTCAATATTCTAATGCCATTTTAACAAATTCACAAAAAAATGCAATGTATGAAAATCAAAAGAAAAGTCCTGCAACAGCAAGAGTTTTATCATTCTTAATTTCAAGTACTGGGCATGCATATGCGGGAAATTGGGGAGCTGGACTAGCCTTTCTTGGGGGGAGAGTACTTTGTGTTGGAGCAGCTGTAAATGCAGAAACCGAAGAAGAAGCAAAGGGATGGTTAATTGGGCTAGTAGCACTTGCCATCTGGGAAATAGTAGATGCTGGTAATGAAGCAGAAAAATATAACAGAAGACTTTATAATAAAATATATGGTAGTCAAAGTTTTGGCATTAATATTTCTCCAATGAAACAAATATGTAATATTCCTGTAAGTGACGGGGTTCAATTGAATTTTAGTTATAATTTTTAAAAACCTTTAATAAATTTTTTTCTAAGACCTCTTTTTAGTAAGTAAAAAGAGGTTTATTTTTTTCTAAATATTTGTTAGAGGAGTATAAAGAAAATAAACTTATATAGAAGGCAACCTGTCAATAGCCTCATCCCTCTTCTTATCAACAAGTTTAGTATAAATTTGCGTAACTCTAACATCTTTTTGACCTAAAAGCTGACACACGGTAAAAATATCATTTCCTGAACTGATATTTAATGTAGCAAATGTATGCCGAGCGCAATGAAATGTAATATGCTTGTCTATTTTAGCATCCTTAACCCATTTTTTTAAATGATTAGCTATTTTATTTTCAGAAGGAATTAAATCAAATACACGATTGTTTTCTAAAGAGATATTATCTTTTTTTTGATTGTCTAATATTTCAATAGCTATCTTATGTAATTTTATTTTAACTGGACTCTTACTTTTCTTTTGGCGAAGTAATAAAAAATTTGACCTAATTTCCCCCCAAACCAGTTTCTTAACATCTGATATTCTTAAACCGGTGAAACAGGAAAACAAAAACGCTCTCTTTGTTTGCTCGTTACAACAAGATGTATGATACAATTGTCTAATCTCATCTATATCTAAATATTCTCTTATAACTTCTTCTTTTTTAATTATTATAAACTCGGCTGGACTTGCTTTATCAAGTATTCCATCCCTTATAGCCTCTTTTAGAGCAGTCTTTAATTTTGAAAAATAAGTGTGGGCAGTATTAGGTGCTAAAGATTCAACAAGATATTTTTTAAATTCCTCACAAAAGTTTCTTGTAACAGAAGAAAAAATTACAGGCTTATTTTCTGAAAAAATCCTCAAATGTTTTAATGTATGTTTCCAACTTTTATCTGCTTTTTTTCTTTCATATACAAGCCATTCAAAATAATCAATAAAATCTGCATTAAACTTATCTTTATTTAATTGAAATTCTTCAGGCTCAGACATACCAAAAAGTTCAAGTTCCTTTTTATCACGCAAAAGAGTAGCTTTTTGAATTTTGGTTTCATTCTCAGGAGTCTTTTTGTTTATTACATAAATTTTCAAAAATTGACGTTCACGTTTATTCTGAGAAAAAAAATCCAGATACAAATGATGCTTACTTTCTTGATTTTTTTGGCTACGTATTTTTATCCGTTTACTCTCATTTAAAGCTTTTAATTTTTTAGATAAATAAGATTTTTTCTTCTTTGGGTTATCAAAATTTGTAGTCGGTAAAATAAAAATATTTTGTTTTTTTGTCTCCATAAACCTGCTTCCCCACTGACGTTTACTGACAAAAATACGAAAAACAACAAAAAATAACAAGAGTTAAAAATGCTAAGTTGTTATAATTAAATGAGTTACGTTGTGGTTGTTTGCTGTTATTTGTGGTTATTTAATGTAAGTTCGAGTCTTACCCGTGGAGCTAAAGAAACCCCGATATTTTCGGGGTTTTTTGTTTTAAATAATTTAGCTTCAAATATCCAAATCCTTATAATTCCAGTCAAAACTTTAACCCTGATTTTTTTCAGTTTTTTTATCCTTAAAAATTTATATTTATGTTACTCACATAATCATATAGAAAGAGGACGAAATGATTAGAAAATTTGTAATTCTGTCAGCTGTTTGTTCTGCTTTTCTTTTTGGGCAGGAAGAGCATCGCTTGTGTTCACACGCAAAAATTAATCCCGCATCACTTTTAAGTAAATCAACTATGGTTAAGGCGGGTGATGAAAATATTGATGTTCATTATTACCTGTTAGATATTGACATTGTGGTAGATCAGGAAAAGATATCAGGCAGAGTTAAAATTTATGCAAAGAGTCTAAAAGATAATCTTACATCGATCAATATAGATTTGGAAGACGAGTTGAATGTATTAAGTGTAAAAATTGATGGATTATATACAACTTATACTCATAATAATAATGTAATTAAAATTAACGCGCTCTCCCCATTTTTTAGTAACGAGGAAATAAAATTGGAGATAACATATAATGGAAATCCGGCAAGTACAGGATTTGTTAGTTTTAAATTTAGTGAATCAAATGGTAAGCCTTGGATATGGACTTTGAGTGAACCCTTTGGTGCTAGTGGATGGTTTCCATGTAAAGATACTCCAGCTGATAAAGCAGATTCTTCGGATGTTTGGGTTACTGTAAGGGATGACTTAGTAGCTGTTTCAAATGGAATATTGGAAGCAGAGATTAATAATAACGACGGAACAAAAACATATAAATGGAAAAGTCGCTATCCAATTGCGCAATATTTAATCTCTTTGGTTATTGGCGATTTGTATAAATATACTAACTACTTCAATTATGATAATTCTAAAGCTATGCCTGTGACGCACTATCTTACAAGTCAGGAAGAAATAAATCAAGAAAGAAAAGGACTTGATGAAACCATTAAAATGTTAAAAATTTTTTCTGACAAATTTGGATTATATCCTTTCATAAAAGAAAAATATGGTCATGCTCAGTTTGGGTGGAGCGGAGGAATGGAGCATCAGACTTGTTCTTCAATGGGAGGATTTAATGTCGGTTTAATTGCTCACGAATTGGCTCATCAGTGGTTTGGTGATAAAGTAACTTGTAAAAACTGGGAAAATATATGGCTAAATGAAGGGTTTGCTACATATCTGGAAGCAATTTATTATGAAGAAACAAAAGGAAAAGAAGCATATAATCTTGATATTGTAAAAAATATGACATATGCAAAGAAAGCTGTCGGGAGTGTGTATGTTGAAAACATTACTCAAGAAAATCAGACTAATTTGCATAGAATTTTTGATTTTTACAGGTCGTATTCAAAGGGAGCCGTTGTTTTACATATGTTAAGAGGGGTTGTCGGAGATGAAATATTTTTTCAGGCTTGCAGGAATTATTTGAACGATCCTGAACTTTCATTCGGAGTTGCTGTTACGGAAGATTTGCAAGAACATTTTGAAAATTTATCAGGAAAAAACTTAGAATATTTTTTTAATCAATGGATTTACGGTTATAACTACCCTGTTTATAGTTTAGAATATTCTTATGCAAAAGGAGGGAGTAACGAATATAATTTTATATTTAAGTTGTCGCAGCAAAGCAACACAAAACCATCCTTTTTTACTATGCCTGTGCAGATAAGAGTGGAAACCGAAGTTAAAGATACAGTGTTAAATTTCTTCAATAATCAACAGTCACAAGTTTTTACTGCGAAGATAGAAGGGAAACCTAAACTTATAATTTTTGATCCTGAAAATTTCATTTTAAAAGATGTTCAAGCAATTACCGGAATAAAAGAAAATAAAGTTCCTGAAAGCTTTAGGTTAAGCCAGAATTATCCAAATCCGTTTAACCCTGAAACCAAAATAATTTTTTCGCTTCCTAAAACTATGGATATTAAACTTGAAGTGTTTAATGTACTCGGGAAATGTGTGGCTGTTTTAATTGACGGAGAAACCGAAGCCGGAAAAACAGAATATACACTGGATGCAAAAGATTGGCCAAGTGGTGTCTATTATTATAGATTAAGCAGTAAAGATAAGTCTGAAACCAGAAAAATGGTCGTTTTGAAATAAAAATAATTTTAGTTGCATTATTTGTTTAAAGTACACAAATTGAGATTCTCAAAAAAAAATTTAGGCAATGGTAGAGATATCCGCAAAAGATAGAGACCTGGTTTTAAGGATTAAAAATTCCGATCAATCGGCATACAAAGAGTTGTACTATATGTATGCCGAGAAATTATATGGATTTTTATGGAGAAAAATCTCTAACGAAGATCTGGCAAAAGATCTTGTGCAGGATCTCTTTTTTAAACTGTGGCAAAACAGAAGAAATCTGGATGAAAATCAGAGTATAAAAGCATATCTCTACCGCTCTGCCAATAATCTGGCAATTGATCATTACAGAAAGAAAAAAATCTTTACTTCTGACAGCGCCGAAGAGATTCAGTTTGGAGATTATGATTTGGATCTGTCGTTTGATGTTGAAGCCGAAATTTTGAAAGAAATCAATAAATTACCGGAAATGCAAAAGAAAGTATTTCTGCTTAGCCGGTTTGAAGAGCTGAAATATAAAGAAATAGCGGAATTACTTAAAATTTCACCAAAAACAGTAGAGAGTCATATTTCAAAAGCTCTTGCAAAACTGAGAGTGAGTCTGAAACATTTGATTACAGTAAGTTTTTTTATCTTTTTTTTATTTTACAGATAGGGTATACGGTTGTTTACTCGTATATTTTATAGGTGAGGAACTTAATGCATATTAATGAGAAATATTACATACTAATTCATAAAGAATTTTCAGGGGAAATTTCTGAAAAAGAGAAATCAGAATTATCTGACTGGATTCTGGATAAGGAAGAAAACAGAAAAGAATATGAGTTTTTGAAAAAACAACTCGAATCTGTTTCTGTTCCGCGTCCGTCTGCGAAATTTGACTTGGATAATGAATGGAATAAACTGGAAGAGAAAATCAGTAATTCTTCTGATGCCGGATTCTTTACAAGGGGAGTAAAATATTACAGTGTTGCCGCTTCAATTATTGTTTTGCTTGGATTGGCATTTCTGTTTAACTCGTTTGATGATTCTTTGAACATAGTTAAAAATGAATTAGCTAATAAGAAAAAGATCAAACTTCCTGATAATTCAATTGTAATCCTTAATAAAAATGCAGAAATAAGATATAAAATAGATGATGAAACAAGAGAAATAGATCTTGTTGGCGAAGCTTATTTTGAAGTAACAAAAAATAATACAAGTTTTGTTGTAAACACTCCTAATTCATCTGTTGAAGTTCTTGGAACCAGATTTAATGTAAGAGCAAAAGAAAACTTCTCAAGTGTTGCAGTAAAAAGTGGTAAAGTTGCTTTTGCAAATGAAAAAAATGACAATGTTATTCTAACTGCTAATCAAATTAGTAAATGTAATGCAGAAGGTATTCTTACCAATCCTTCTTCTATAAACATTGATTCTTTAATTGTATGGACTAAAACCAGACTGGTTTTTGAAAATAAAACATTAAAAGAAATTCTCACCGAACTGGAAAACGAATATTTTGTTAATTATGTAGTAACCGACTCAGAATTGTTAAAGAAAAAACTTTCAGCTGTTTTTGAACACGAAAACCTTAAAGTTATTCACAAATCAATTGAGACTGCATTAAATATTTCCATCACTAAAAAAGGCGACAACTATTATATTAAGAAGTAAATTATTATCTTTATAATATGTTTACTTCTTGCTTCCGAAAAATATGGATTTTTGCGATTCTCATTTTTTCGCTCCTGTTTTCAATAAACTTTGCACAGAATATTGAAAAGCGAATCAGTGTTCAATTTCAAAATACTCCTCTTGTCGATGTATTAAAACATATTTCGGAAAACCATTCCGTCCGTTTTGTATATAATCACTCTCTTATAAGTGACAAAAAAATTTCCTGTAATTTTGATAACGAACCCCTGATTAAAATCTTAAAAAAGCTTTTTGAGTATACCGGACTAAGAATTGGTTATGAGGAAGGCGGACTTATAACAATTATCGAATGTGATAAAATACAATATGATATTTATGGAACTTTACAGGATGCCACAAGTAAAGAGCCGCTTCCTTTTGCAAGTGTGGAAATAAAAGGGAAAAAACTTGTTACGGTAACAGATAAAAATGGTCGCTTTTCATTTGTGAATGTTAATGAAAAAGAGTGCGAACTAAAAGCAAAGTATCTGGGTTATAAAGCCAAAAGTGTAAAAGTAGAGTGTAGAAAAAGAAACAATATTGTAATAGAACTGGAAACTTCTCCATTTATAATTAGCGATATAGAAGTTCTGGATATAAAAAATCAATTTATAGAAATTAGTAATATTCCGGGCTTGTTTGCTGTTTCTCCAAAAAATTATGAAAACCTTCCTATGTTTTCATCACCAGATCTGATGAGATCTTTGCAGTTAATGCCTGGAATTACAAGTAATAGTGGTGGGACTGCTGAATTATATATCAGAGGGGGAGTTCCTTCGGAAAATTTAATGACATTAGATGGTTTGCAACTATACCATCTAAATCATTTTTATGGTTTCTATAGTTCGCTATCAGCCGGTAGTATCAAAGATATAAGGATTTATAAAGGAGGATTTCCTGCAAAATATGGGAGTAAAATTTCAGGTGTTGTCGATATGTCTTCAAAAAATGGAGACCTTACTAAACCTAAACTGAAGTTGGGCATTAATAGTTTAAATGCTAACATTTCCGCTGAAGTCCCGATTTCAAATAAATTGTCTGTTATAATTTCAGGCAGGAAAATTTTGTTTCCAGAACATTTGGAATCATTTTATAAAACGTTGATTTCTAATAAAGTCGCCGGAGATAGTTATATTGGTGTTGCTTCATTCAGTGATAAACCAAAAATATTTTTTGGCGATGCTTTCTCTAAGATTACATACCTTATTTCTGAAAACGATGTATTAACTGCAAGTTTACTTTTTACCGAAGATAATAATTCAATAAAGTTTAATAATGTTAGAAATTTTTATGATGAGCAAACACAAACAATTAAAGATAAAATCCATACATATAATTACGAGAAAACTTTTTGGGTTAATAAAGGGGTTAGCTTCAATTGGTTCAGACAGTGGAATAGCAGAACAAAAACAAATTTAACGGTTGCTTCTTCTTTGTTTAATTCCAATTATGATTACAGAGAAAATTCACCAGCCCAGAAAATAAAAACTTACCAGTTTTTTCAAAAGAATAAGCTAAGTCATGGTACAGTAAACTTTGAATTAAGTCATAAATCTTCAGATTATTTAGACTATGATTTTGGTATCCGACTTGATAAAAGCAGTATAGAATATTCGAGTTCTCACTTTAGTGAAGCAAAACCAGAAAATAACAAAATCACAATTTTGAGTTCAAACGAAAATCCATTTTATCTAGCCGGATTTTTCCAAAATAAAATGCAAATTTCTGAAAAATTTAAGATTGTGGGCGGAGTTAGAGTTACTTATAATGAACTTACTGATAAAGTTTATTTTGAACCTAGGTTGCAATCTATTTATAACTTAGCAGAAAATTGGGTAATAAAATCTTCAATTGGGTTTTACAGACAATTTATAGTAAAGAATGTAGATAATAATTGGCATCTAAATGGAAATGTAGCTTGGGTTGCAGCAGACGACAAAAATTCTCTGGTTTCTAGAGCTCAACATTTTACTGCCGGAATTAAATATGAAAATGATGATTTAATTTTTGATGTAGATTTTTTCTACAATCTCCGCAAAAATATTTTTCCATTTCCTTATTTTAGAAACATGTATGGCAGTAATATCAAGGGACTTAATGCTTCTGATGGATATACAACAGGTTTTGAAGCACAGTTGATAAAAAAAATTGGGAAAGTAACCGGATGGATCAGCTATTCATATAATAAATCTGAGTATAATGCTGTTGTTGATGGAATGAACAGAAGTTTTGTTCCTAATGATTTTGTTCCGGAAAATATAAAATTTGTTTTGCAATTTAATTTACCTAGTTGGTATTTGTCAATTGTGATGAATTACACAGCGGGAAAACCATATACAATACCTGTTTTGACAAAAAGTGATAGTGAAATGAAATTACTTCTTCCCGGGAAAATAAATGAAAAACGACTTGATGATGTTTTGCGCTTTGATTTAAGTATCGTAAAAAAAATAGATTTGGGTTTTGCTAAGGGTGAAATTGGGTTTTCAGTATATAATATGTTTAATTCAAAAAGAGTAATTAATAGATATTATTATCCATATTACTTTAAGTATGTTGGTTCCGATATTGTTTATGTGAAACTATTGAAATCTGACAGAATAGATTTTGAATTTACTCCAAGTTTGTTTTTTAACCTCTCATTTTAGTTCAACAAGTCAGGGTAAAACCAATCTAATACGTATTACTTCGTATGGTTGTAGAGAAAGGTGGAGATCTTTAACTCAATTAAGTTATTAGAAGTATTATAATTTCTTGTAAAAGCAACAGGGCCTAAGAAGTTTAAAATAACTAAAATCAGCCAGAGTATTCGAGGCTTCTCTGGCTGATTCTATTTAAAATATATATTTAACAATTTTTCAGCGGCTTGAGTTGCAAGCATTTTTCCACTTCCAACATTTTCTTTCATTCCCGGAATTTCTGTTTTTATTGTAGTATCGTTGTAAAATCTTTCTTTTAGTGATTCTTCAACCATACTGAATATCCATTCCACGGTCTGATCTTTTCTTCGCTTTTCAAAAACACCTGAATCTTTAACAATTTTTTCAAACTTCTTAATGGTTTCCCATATTTCGTCAACACCTTCTCCGGTTAAAGCAGAACATTTATAAGCATCTGTCTGCCATCCTTCCGTAGCGGGCATTAAGTAATGTAATGCGTTTGAATAATCCATTCTTGCAGATTCTGCGCGGGCTTTGTTATCACCATCAGCTTTATTTACAAGCAGGGCATCGGCAATTTCTATAACACCTTTTTTAATTCCCTGCAATTCATCACCGGCTCCGGCAATCATAACTAAAAGGAAAAAATCGACCATTGAGCGGACAGTCACTTCATTTTGTCCCACACCAACGGTTTCAACCAGAATTACATCATAACCGGCAGCTTCGCAGACCATCATTGTTTCACGACTCTTCCTTGTTACACCTCCAAGAGTTCCGCCGGAAGGGGAAGGACGAATAAAACAGTCGCTCTCACGGGAAAGCTGTTCCATTCTGGTTTTGTCACCAAGAACACTTCCGCCTGTTACAGTACTGCTCGGATCTACAGCCAAAACAGCAACTTTTAATCCTTTGTTAATAAGATACATTCCCAATGCTTCTATCAATGTACTTTTTCCTGCTCCCGGCACACCTGTTATTCCTACGCGCAGCGATTTTCCAGAATATGGTAAAAGTTTTTGAAGCACTTTTTGCGAAATTTCCTGATGTTTTCGGGAATTGCTTTCTATTAAAGTTATGGTGCGGGCAAGAGTTGTTCTGTCATTTGCCAGAACTCCCTCAACATAATCATCAATATCAAGTTTTCTTCTTTTAACCACAGATTTTGTTGATTTAACAGAAGAATTAGCCGCAGTGTTGTTTTCGTTTTTCTTTTCAACACCTTTTACAACTCTTATTGCAAATTCTTCACCGGCTTCATCGGGATGCCAGTCGGGTCTGTATGAATTTTCTTCATTTATCTTTGATTTTTTATCACTCATAGCGGTATAATTTTTTATTAAACACTATGGTAAAAATAAAGTAAATCCTGATAATATTAGAGAGAATTCTCAAAATTATTCAGATGTTATCTAAATATTTATTGAGTTGATGAGAAAGAATTTGTAAATTTAGATACTTAGTCGGAATTATGATGAAAAACAAGACACAAAAAATATTATCTCTGCTTTTAGTTATCATTTATGCAGTTTCAACGCTGGGATTTGTAATTGACCAAAACAATTGCAAATGCTGCGAAACAAACTGTACATCTGAGATAAAAACAGAGCAAAAAGTAAGTTGTTGTTCTGTTAAGCCGGAACCAAAGTCTTGTTGCGCTGAAAAGCAAATTGCGTTATACTCTTCCGGCTGTATGTGCGAAAAAATCAAATGTAATAAATCAGATTATGTAAAAAGTGATCATAAAACAATTACACAAAGCAGTAAAATATTTGTGCTGAGCATAAAAAGTCTGTGTATTGAAATTATTGATTTTATTGATGAAAATAAATCTGATGAAATTATAAAATTCCTTAAAACAGATCCGCCGCCAATTCTGGTGAAGGATTCTTCCTATATTATTGAACTTTCCAAATTAAAGATACCTGCCTGTAATCTCGTATAATTTTATTTTTTTAACGAATTTTACGGAGTACAAGATGAAGTACATTTTTACTATCATCATCTTGCTGTGTACATTTATAACTTCATCTGCACAGTATATTGATGGTAAGGTATATGAATTAAACAAAAACAATAAAAGAGTTTTGCTCGGAGTTAACATCATCTGGATGGGTTCAACAGTTGGTACAACAACTAACCTGAAAGGTGAATTTAGAATAAAAAGAGTCAGTTCAACTGATAAACTTATTTTCAGTTATGTCGGATATAAATCAGACACACTGCAGGTAACCGACAGCAAAAATTATTACGAAGTTACGTTAAAAGGTCTGAGAGAAATTGAGGAAATAGAGGTAGTTGAAAAGAACGGCGCTTTTTTTGATCAGACTCAACCTTTGCAGACTCAAAACATAACCAAAAGTGAATTGCAGAAAGCCGCCTGTTGTAATCTGGCTGAAAGCTTCGAAACAAACGCCTCAGTGGATGTAGATTACAGTGATGCAGTTTCAGGTGCAAAACAGATTCGTTTGCTCGGACTGGCAGGAAAGTATACTCAGGTTATGCAGGAAAATATTCCGGGAATAAGAGGGCTTGCAACAACTTATGGCCTTAACTATATTCCGGGTCCCTGGATGGAATCTATCCAGATTTCAAAAGGAACTGCCAGCGTTATTAATGGTTATGAATCTATTACCGGACAAATAAACGTGGAGTTCAAAAAGCCTGATCAGGATGAGAAATTTTACATTGATTGGTACCAGAACAGTAAATTCAAATCAGATATAAATGCCAATTATTCTCATAAGATCAATGACGAACTCTCTACTATGGTTCTTGCTCACGGCGAATATTCCTACAAAGGAGTGGATAACAATTCCGATTCATTTTATGATATGCCTAAAATGAGACAAATCAACGTTATGAACAGATGGAAATATCTGGGGAAAAACGGAATTGCAGCTCAGCTTGGTGTTAGTTATATAAATGAAAGCAGAGAAGCCGGACAAAAATCTTACGACGATTCAAAGCCGCGCACAACAAGCAACGGTTATGGAATTGGTGTAGATACAGAAAGATTTGAAGTATTTACAAAAACAGGTTATGTATTTTCCAATCTTGAGAGTACAACTTTTGGATGGATCAACAAACTTGTTGTTCATAAACAAAATTCGTTTTTCGGATTAAAAGATTATGACGGAAAACAGATCAGCTATTATTCCAATTTTATTTATTCAACAATTTTAGGAACGCAGGAACATAAACTTACCTTTGGCGGAAGTTATGTTTACGATAAATATGAAGAGACACTTAATCAGGAAAATTTCGATAAAACAGAAAGTGTTCCCGGATTATATTTCCAGTATACTTATGCTCCAAATCCTGCATTTGTGCTGATGGCGGGTCTGCGTGCCGACTTCCACAATAATTACGGCACTTTTTATACACCGAGATTTCATCTTAAATATAATTTTGATGAAAGAACAATTGCTCGTCTCTCAGTTGGAAAAGGATACAGAAGTGCAAATGTAATTGCTGAAAATTCTCCGCTTCTTGCAAGTTCAAGAAACTTCAAGTTTTTAGAAACTCCTGAGCAGGAAGAAGTATGGAATTACGGAATTGCTTTTACAAGATATTTCAAAATGTTTGACAAAGAGTTAACTGTTAATCTTGAATATCACAGAACCGAATTTAAGAATCAGGTTGTGGTTGATCAGGATAGTGACTCTGACAACATTCTTATTTATAATCTGGATGGTGATGCATATTCAAATAATTATCAACTTGAAATGTTGTATTCGCCAGTTGAAAGACTCGATCTGCTGTTTGCTTTCAGAATTACTGATGTTAAAACGACAATCAATAACAAGCTGACTGAAAAACCTCTTGTGAGTAAATATAAATCACTTTTCACACTATCATATTTGAGTGATTTACGTTTGTGGCAATATGATGTGACTTTCCAGTATAACGGCGAAGGAAGAATTCCTGACAGATCAACATATTTGTACGGAAAAGAATATGATCCGTTTTTGGTTGTTAACTTTCAGATAACCAGATATTTCAGATATTTCGACGCTTATTTTGGAGCGGAAAATTTAACAGGATACAAACAAGATGATCCGATTATTTCAGCGGAAAATCCATTCAGCAAAAACTTTGATGCATCAACAGTTTGGGCACCAATTACAGGTGCAAAATTTTACCTTGGTTTAAGATATTCATTATAGGAGATATAAAAATGAAAAAATTAATTGTAAAAACTTTAACAATACTTTTATTACTAACTTTTGTTGCCGGCTGCAGTGCTGATATTGCAAAAGAAAATGAAAAAACAGTAACTTTTTTAACTTCACTTGATTGTGAAAAATGTGAAGCTAAATTCTTCAAAAATATTCCTCACGAACCGGGAATAGTAAATATGAAAGTTAACGTTCCTGAAAAATTGGTAACAATAACTTTTAATGAAAAAGAAACAAACGTTAAAAATATCATAAAAATTTTCAACGATCTCGGTTATGATGCCGAAGTTAAGAAATAATTATTATAAAAAAAGACAGGCATTGCCTGTCTTTTTTATTTATTAATCTTCAAAATGTGAATTTCTTACCATTTTTTTACTGTCCCAGGGAGCAGGTTTTCCGCCCAGATATTTATGGAACCATTCAAGATGAGCATTATAATAAAGAGGCATCGATCTTAATCCGCTTGGCCAGTGACCATCGTGATCAAAAATAATTAATCTTGAGGGAACATTTTTCTTCTGCAGCGCAGTAAAATATCTTAAACTCTGATTGTATGAAACTCTGTAATCTCTTTCTCCTGTAATTACCAGCGTTGGTATTGAAAAGTTATGCACATAATTACTTGGAGACATTCTCTGGTAAACTTCTCTGTTTGACCACGGATCACCGCCAATATCCCACTGAGGGAACCAGAGTTCTTCTGTTTCAAGATAAAATTGTTCAAGATCATAAATCCCCATCATCGAAGCAAGGCATTTGAATTGCGTAGCTTTTTTAGCCTGAAGCAAATTCATAAAGTAACCGCCGTAGCTCCATCCCATTGCACCCATTCTGTTTTCATCAACATAAGGAAGTTTTGCAAGATAATCTGTTACAGCCATAACATCTTCGTAAACTTTGCCGTCCCAGTCTTTGGAAATACCCAAAGTATATTCTTGTCCGTAACCGGTTGATCCGTGAGGATTAGGATAAGCTAAAACATAACCAGCGCCCGGATAAACCTGCCAGTCGCCGCGGAAGTTATCCTGCCACTGCATTTGCGGACCACCATGCACATTAATTACAAGTGGATATTTTTTATTCGGATCAAAGTTATGAGGTTTTACAATAAATACGTGAACCATTTTTCCGTTTGCACCTTTAACCCAGGCTTGTTCAGCCGGACGAACATCAACTGTTCTTGTAAACTCACGATTGAAAGAAGTTAAATCACGCGGATTTAAAGTTTTAAATTTGTAAAATGCAATTTCAGTCGGCTTATGGCAAAAAGTATAATTGAAAATTACTTTGCTGTCATCAGGGAAAATTGTAAAACTTCTGATTGAATGCTTTTCAAAAAGTCTTTCAAACTTTTCTGTTTCCACATTTATTTTTAAAAGCGGATTGTAGCCTTTTTCACTTATTGTAAAATAGATATGTTTTGAATCGCGCGACCATTCAAAACTGTTAACCATATTATCAATCGGATCAGTTATAATTTTATTCTTTCCGGTCTCTCTGTTATGAATTGCAAGACGAATTCTGTCAGATTCATAACCTACTGTTGTTTGTGTAAGATAAGCAATATACTTTCCGTCAGGAGAATAAAGAGGATGGTTATCAGCGCCTTTGTTTTCAGACGTGATATTTTTTAAGCCGCTTCCATCAGTGTTAATTATGTAAATATCATTATTTGTAGATTGTTCAGGATTTTTCTCTCTTTTGGAAGTAAACGCAACTTCTTTTGAATCAGGAGAAAAAGTGTAATCGCTGCTTCCGCCCGGAGAAAATGCAGGTGAGTTGTAAAATCCGGGTGTAAGATCGGTTATGGCTTTTGTTTCCATATCGTAATAAAATATATGAGAGTATTTTCCGTCGATATATTCTGTCCAGTGACGCACAAACAAACTATCTGAAATGTGTGCTTTTACGGGACCGGCAGCAGTTGCTTTTCTAATTTTGCTGTTACATTCAACATCAGCTCCACACTCGGGGAAAACTTTTGCAGTAAAGATTATTGATTTTCCATCAGGAGAAATTTTCGGAGATGCCATCGGTAATTTTATATCTGTTACCAAAGTTGAAGTATCAGCGTGAAGGGATTTGAAGTGCAGCTGACCACTTCCTGTTTTGTATGACATATAATAAATTCCTGTATCATCGTTGTTCCAGACAGGACTGTATTCTGCACCCGGTTCAGAAGTAAAGCGCGTAAGGTCACTTCCGTCAGAATTCATAATATATAAATCAGTATTTGATGTTGATTTTTTCAAGTTACTCTGACTAAGAGTAAAAACAATTTTGGAACCATCGTGTGACAATACAGGTCCGCCAACAGTTTTTACTTTATATAAGTCTTCAATTTCAAATGCTTTTTTCTGCGCAAATGTAAGTGAAACAAGCATTAAGAGGAGAAACAACAAGATTTTTTTCATATTAAAACTCTCTAGTTAATAATTATTTATGCCACGAATATATAAAAAAGTGTCGAGATTTGATAAACTGATAAGTTTAAATAATTCGATAATCATAGAAATAGATTGACATTAACTTCTGAATTATTTAAAATTAGTTCGATGATTATCGAATCAAAACAGGAGGCGATTTGACAGCTTCAATTGAACATAGTTTAAAAATAATGAAAGTAATGGCTGATGAATCAAGATTGCTGATACTTAACATACTTTTTGAAAAACCTCAGTATGTGGAGGAAATTTCAAAAAGATTGGATTTGGCTCCTTCAACTGTGTCATTTCATCTGAAGAAACTTGAAGAACTGGATCTGGTAATAAAAGAGAAAAAGCAATATTACTCTGAGTTCAGAATTAAGAAAGAAGTTTTTGACAGCAAACTGATTGACCTGATCCGTTTCAAAAATGTTGAAAAAGTTGCACAGGAAAACCGGATAAAAAAATCTAATGACAAAGTTATCAGTGCATTTATTAAAAACGGAAAAATTGAAAAACTTCCGAGACAATTAAAGAAAAAGCTTTTGATAATGGAATGGATCAGTGAAAAGTTTTCTTATAACAAAAGTTATTCTGAAATGGAAGTAAATGAAATTATCGGTAAGTATTATGATGATTACTGTACAGTAAGAAGGTATATGGTTGATTATAATTACTTTGAAAGGAAAAAGAATGTTTATAAAAAACTAAAAACCGGTGAGCAAAATGATTGACAGAAAAAAGATTAAGAAAGAATATAAAGAGACAGTAAGAGCGGCAGCAGTTTACGTTGTGATTAATAAAGAAAATAAAAGAGTATTTATTGGAAAAACCAGAACTCCTGCAACTGTTTTGGCAAGATTAAATTTTGAACTGGAAAGAGGAAGTCACCCTCATAAAAATATGATTGAGGATTACAATGTGTGTGGCAAAAACAATTTTGATGTTAAAATTTATACTGAGCTTGATATTTCAAAACTGGAAGAGGATGAAGTGGGAGAAAAACTGAATCAGTTATATGAAACAAGCAGAAATAAATTGTTAAGTGAGAACTATTCGTTTTACAACAGCAGGGCGGGACATTAATAAAACTACCGGAAACATTATCATAATCAAGTCACCAGGAAAACTATTCAACTGCCTCGGTATCAAATAATTTTTAGGAAATTATGAAAATGTTCCGGTATTGAACTTAAGTGTTATCGTTAGTGATCAGCTGAACAAAAGTAAGCCCGCTCAGCTTTAACAACTGAGTTTTTGTCCCTTCTGCTTTGAGGATGTTGTTAACAGCAGAACTCACTTTCACTCCGGTTGTAGTTGTAATAAAATCGATCATCTCGCCATCTACATCTCTGGACGTAATACAGAAAAAAGAAAAACTGTCTCCGTTTGTTTCGTCCATTTCCGCAAGTAATGTGTGGTCAATTTTTTCAGAATTGTAACTGGTAGCCTCCAGGCTATACTCAATTACACAAATTGAGATAACCAATATAATCATTGCAATGTATTTCACCTGTGCCTCGGTTTATTGAATTACAAACAGTAATACGATTGTAAACCATTTTACACCTACAAAGAGATTTTTAATTGCCCTGTTTTAATTAAATACTTAAAATCAGGCATTTTAGATCATAATCTAAAACAAATTAAGCTGCATTTTCTCTTCGGTAGATTTTCCCGATTTCTTTTTCAAATCACTTTTCTTTAATTCAATTAGTGAATTTGATATATCCCTTAAAAACGGAGATGGTTTAACATCGTAATTTTTGCCAAAGACAAATCTACTACTTGCATGGGATAAAATCAATTTTTCTTTTGCCCTTGTCATCCCTACATAAAATAATCTTCGTTCTTCTTCCAAGTTAAACTCTTCTTCATTTTTTTTGTAAGGAATCAATTCATCTTCACAACCGATAATAAATACGACAGGGAATTCCAATCCTTTTGAGGCGTGGAGAGTTAAAAAGGAAACTTTATCAGCTTGAAAATCATATTCATCTGTTTCAGTTGAAAGTGATACAGCTTCTAAAAACTTGTTATAGTCATTTCCAAATTTTATAGTTGAAAGGATAAATCTGTTAATGTTTTTTTGCTGTTTTTCGTTACGCGGTTTTGTGATATCTTCTTCAATTAGTCGGTTAATTTCTGTAACACAATCTTTCACTGAAAGGGGGGTGTCAATTTCCTTAAATAATTTTGAAATGCGTTTAAATCGCGAATTATATTTTTTCTCAATAACAGCGTTTTCCGGCTGCAATATAAACTTGAGATAGTTTATGATTTCTGAAACTTCCTGCGATTCATAAACAGAACCAGCACCAGCAATCTGATAAGGAATACCGGAGCGGTCAATTGCTTCTTCTAAAGCAGGAGTTAAAGCATTTAACCTGTAAAGTATTGCAAAATCTGAAAAGGAATAGTTGCTTTCCTCTGTGCTGTTTGTCCGACCCGAATTCATTGAAAAACTGCTTGTTCCGCCAATCATTTCTTCAATTGTTTTAACAATAAATTCTGCTTCAGCTTTATAGGTAGGGGATTTATGAATCTCTATTTTTGTACGAGAAACAATTTCAGTCAAAAGATTTGTTTCATCATCATTTTTATTTTTGTTGATAACCTGAAGTGAAGCTCCAAGTATGTTTGAAGTAGATCTGTAATTTCTCAATAACTTTAGTTCAATTGCATTGGAAAAATCATAGGTGAAATTGAGAAAATATTTATTGTCAGCTCCTCTGAAACCATATATTGCCTGATCCGGATCTCCAATTGCACAAAGATTTGAATTGTTACCGACAAGCAGTTTAAGGAGTTTATATTGTGCGTAATTTACATCCTGATATTCATCAACAAAAATCCACTTAAACTGATCTTGATACTTTTGTAAAATTTCAGGATTTGCTTCAAACAGTTTAACAGTTTTTAGAATTAAATCATCAAAGTCGAGAAGATTTTTCTTTAACAAACCACGATTATATAATTCATATACATTTTCAAAGTCTATAAGATTATTATCGTTATTATAATTTACAGATTCTTCGAGATTGTTTTTCGCTTCGGAAATTGCATTAAGAAGTGTATTTGTTTGAGACTCACTTAACTCAGGATAAAGCTCTCTGAAAAATGTTTTCTTTTCCTGCTCCGAGAGAATTATAAAATTTTCATCTAATGGTATTTGATTCGCTTCCTTTCTCAAGATAAAAGTGCAAAGCGAGTGGAATGTTTTTACAAAAACTTTTTCCGGAGTTGGGAGTTTAGGAAAGTTTTTGAGTCGGGTCAACATTTCAGAAGCCGCTTTATTTGTAAAGGTAATTGCCAGAATATTTTCAGGAGAAATATTTTTCTCAGATATTAAATAAGCAATTCTGTGAATAAGCGTTTTTGTTTTCCCGGTTCCTGGTCCGGCAGAAATTACCAGATGATTTTCTGTACAGGTGACAGCCTTTTTTTGTTCTTCATTTAACTCATCCAGCAATGAAAAAGTTTTCTCTTCCAGTTTATTAGTAACAGATTCTTTTTTCTGTTTTGATTCTTTTGATTTTTTCAGAAGTGAATTTAAATCAGTTGATGAAGTTTTTTCCGGTTTTGTTTTTTTGTTATCCTGAACATCTGCAGCAAAAAATGCCATTTGAGAAGAAAACTTTTTTCTTTCCGCTTCGTTAAATAATTTTATTGTTCCAAACTCACCGTCGTAACCACCTATTAAATTCAGTTCACCGGTTCTGGTTCTTCTGATACCTTCGGCAACTAGTGATCCGCTGCTTTTTTCAATATCTTCAAGAGGAATGTCTTGTAAAATTTTTAATTCGGAACCAAGATTGTTTAAGATGGAGAAATATTTTTCCTGAACTCTTTTGGAATTAACACCCACTTGCTCAATTTCTGCAATAATTTCAGGAAGAGGAACAATACTGTAAAAGGGATGAGCATTCTCCGGTTTATAACCTTCCTCACGATCTGCCAAAAAATTGACGCGGTGCATTACACCCACTGTAACAGGTTTTCCGCACTCACTGCAAATGCAGTTATGTTCAAGTGTTTCCTGAGGATGCCAGTTGATATTACACTTTCGGTGTCCGTCAAAATGATATTTTCCTTCTTCCGGGAAAAACTCAAGGGTTCCTTTAAACTTGTTGGAACCTCCGGTTTTAAGAGCATTAAAAAGTTCATGATACGATAAATCAGAATCAAACAGGTTTGCTTCTCTTGCAAGTTTTTGCGGAGAATGCGCATCAGAATTAGAGACAAGAGTATATTTATCAAGCATCGATAAACGCCAGTTCATTGGAGGATCAGAAGAAAGGCCAGTTTCGACAGCAAATATTGCAGGAGTTAAATCATCAAAACATTCTTCAACCGTATCAAACCCTGATTTGGAACCAAGCATAGAGAACCAGGGTGTCCAGATGTGAGCAGGAATAAGATGTGACTGATCACTGTTTTCCAGAACCATTTCCAAAAGGTTGCGTGCATCTAATCCGAGAATCGGGCGACCGTCGGAACGGATATTTCCAATCTGCTCAAGTGCTGCCTGAAACTTTTCCGCGTGATGGAATGAAGGAAGAAAAACCACATTATGATTTTTTCTTACCCGTTCATTTTTTTTATAAATTGAGCTTATTTCACCTGAAAGAAGAAAACGGACTTCACCTTTACAAGCCTTTGGAATTTCATCTTCAACTGTTTTTACAAACTCCGGCTTTAATCTGAATAAACCATCTTCAGCCGGTTCCAGTTTTTCTTTCATCTCTTCAAGCCAGGCAGGGTGAGTTAAATCACCTGTTCCAATAACTGTAATACCTTTTATCTGCGCCCATTTGTAGAGGTTTTCCAGATTCAGGTTTTTACTTGTGGCTCTTGAATAGTGAGAATGTATGTGTAAATCGGCAACGTATTTCAAAACGAATTCCTTTCAGAAAATGTAAATCTAAACTATAAAATAATAAGAAGTTTTATCAACTTCATATTGCTTTTTTGAGTTTAAAAATAAAACTTTCTATTTCTTGTAACTTTTGAAAGAAATATGCGTCAAACAATTATAGTTTCTTTCAAAAAATGAAAGAATAAATATTAAAAGTGAGGTTTATGTGAAATTAATGAGCAGACAGGAAGAACTTATTTTACTTTCGGCACACTATTTGGACAAAAAATCTTGCCTGATTCATATCAGAGAATATTTAATTGAGAGCACAAGAACTGAATGGTCAATTAGTTCTGTGTATGTTCCGTTAAATAGGTTAGAGAAATTGGGGTATCTTAAAACTGAACTTGGTGATCCTTCTTCAAAAAGAGGAGGGAAGGCAATTAAATATTATTTTTTGACAAAACTTGGTGAAAAAGCTTTGTCTGAAATTAAAGCAATTCAGGATTTAATGTGGAAAAATGCAGGAAGTTTAATTCCAACGAGGTAAAATGAAAAATAAAAGACCGCCATATCTTGCAAGGAAAATACTGCAATTATTTCTTCCCGCTTTGGACAGAGACTGTCTAATGGGTGATTATGAATATTTTTTTCAAAATGAATTAAAAAAAAACGGATATAAATCAGCTTGGTTGTGGTATTGGTTGCAGGTAATGAAAACAGTCCCCGAATTTATAATAATTTCACTTAACTGGAGTATTTCAATGATTATTAATTATTTAAAAGTCGCAATTAGGAATCTGTGGAAATTTAAATTTTATACTGCTTTGAATATTTTGGGACTCACGATTGGTTTGACCGCAGTAATTTTGGTAACGGTTTTTATTAAACAGGAATTTAGTTATGATGAATTCCATTCAAAAAGTGACAGAATATACAGAGCCGGATTTTACAATTTGTCTTCTGCCGGTGAATTATACAGTGCTTCTTCACCAGCCATTGTTGCTGATCATTTAATATCTGATTATCCCGGAATTGAAAATGTTACCAGATTATTTGTAAATACCAATGAATTGGTACAATACAAAGAGAAAAAGTTTTTAGAACAAAAGTTTGCATACGCTGATTCGAGTTTTTTTGATATTTTTTCTTTTGAAGTTTTGTCGGGAAATCCTGAAAAGATTCTTAAGAGACCTGATTGTGTTGTACTATCTAAATCAGCAGTTCAAAAATATTTTGGCAATGAAAATCCTCTTGGAAAGATATTACGTTTGCAAAATAAATACGATCTGATTGTAACAGGTGTGATTAATGACATTCCTCACAACTCAAGTTTCCATTTTGATTTTTTAGCTAATTTTGAACTCCTTAAAAAAAGTGATGACCCGAATGCAATCAGTTATTCTGATATAATTGATAGCTGGAGCGCTACATTTGGTTCCCAAACATTTATTCTTTTGGAAAAAAACGCAAGTATAAGCGATGTAGAAAATGTGACCAAAAACATATTTTATAAAAATACAAAAATCCCGGAAGGAGAGATTTGGAAACTGATTTATCAAAATCTCAATGATATATATTTATATCCTGGAAAGTTTGAATCAAATTCACCACTCACAAAAGTAATATCAATATCAGTTGTTGCTTTTCTGATTTTGATTTTAGGTTGTATAAATTTTATAAATTTAACTACCGCAAGATCAACGAATCGTGTAAAAGAAATTGGGGTACGAAAAGTATTGGGCGCTAAAAAACCGCAACTGATTAAACAATTTTTATCCGAAACATTTGTAATTGTATTGTTTTCATTGTTTTGCTCTTTTTTTGTTTTTGAATTTTTCAAATCAACTCTTTCAGAACTACTCAGTACAAAAATTATTTCCGAAAGCCTTTATGATTTCTATTTGTTAGGTGGTCTTTTTGTTGGAACCATTGTTATAAGTGTAATTGCTGGTTTATATCCCTCTTTGCTTCTTTCTTCATATCAGCCTGCTCAGATTATACGGGGTGGAAAATTAAGTACATCGGGAAACAGCTCGGCAAAGACTTTGAGAAAGGCTCTTGTTATCGCTCAATTTGCAATTTCTGTAGTTTTTGTTACCGGAACAATTCTGATAAACATGCAGATTAATTTTATGAATAGTTATAATTATGGAATTGATAATGAATATGTTCTTAATGTGATTTCGCAAGAATATCTTGGCGGAAAAACAAATGCACTTAAAAATGAAATAAATACTTTGTCAGGAGTAACCAAAGTTTCATCTTCGCTTGATATTCCTTTTGGAGAAGGGGGATTTGATACCCAGATAATTGATAAGCAAGCAGAAGATAAAAAAGAATATAACATTAATATAAATGTAGTTGATGAAGATTATTTTGATATGTTTGGAGTTAATATCAGTGCCGGAAGAAATTTCTCATCCAATTTTTATACAACCGGAAGTTACATGATAATAAATGAAAAATTGGCAAAAAATTTAGGCTATGAAAATCCAAATGATATTATTGGTCAGAAATTTAAGATTAAAATAAATTCATTTGAACCGGAAATTATTGGTGTGATAGAAGATTGTAATTTCCGATCATTACATAACCATATACAAAATCAGGTTTATTTATACTCTACCGGATGGGCTACATATATTTCGGCAAAAGTAAGTTCGGAAAATTTAAAAGAAACAGTTTCAGAGATAGGTAATATTTGGACAAATCAGTACGCTGCTTATCCTTTTGATTATGTTTTTACAGATGATTCAATTAACTCTATGTACGAAGCTGACAGGAAAAATTCTGATATAATGATGTTTTTTTCCGTTTTGGCAATCATAATTGCTTGTCTGGGATTACTGGGGTTAACATCATACAATACTGTACAGCGGAAAAAAGAAATTGGAATCAGAAAAACAATGGGTGCGTCAATCAGTACGATAATTAAATTAATTTCGAGTGAGTTTATTGTTTTGGTGCTAATTGCAAATTTGATTGCAATTCCGGTTTCTTATTTTCTGTTTGCTGAATGGATTGCAAGTTTCGCTTATAAAATATCATTTCCCTGGTGGATTGTCGGAACAACAATCGGGATCACAATTTTAATTACTATAATAACAGTCTTTTGGCAATGCTTAAAAGCTGCAAGACAAAACCCGATTGAAGCATTAAATTATGAATAATTTTTAGTGAAATTGAAGGATAAAAAAATCCCGCCTAAGCGGGATTTTTATTTTTTCTGGAATAAATTCATTTTTCAGCTAAAAATTAGGGGATAGAAAGTTATAGGTATATTTAGTATTTTAAATTAGTATTATTCAAATACGTTAAAATGGCAATTTTCTTACGGGCGATTGTTGCAGTCGCATAAATTAATCAAATTATCAAAAGGAGAAAGCAATGAAAACTAATTTCATTTTGTTATTCGTGATTTTATTTTTTCTATCTGGGTGTAAAGATGAGAACCTAATTAATGAACCAATACCTCGAACCGGAACGATGACGTTATCTAATCAACCAGACGGAAAACAGAAAA
>JBGRQB010000040.1:0-26246 GCA_041725875.1 Rhodothermaceae bacterium | reverse complement strand
TCAAGAAGATCTTCGAATTCTTTAAGAGCTCCGTAAATATTGAAACCCTGAATACTGCGCGCAGAACCTTTTGCAAGTCCGTCAATAGTTGTAAGCATAATTGCAGGACGATTATATTTTTCAACAAGTCTGGAAGCCACAATTCCGATAACACCCGGATGCCAGTTATTATCGTGCAGAACTATTCCGAGATCGTTTTCAAAATCGACAACTTGTTCAGCTTTTGCAACTGCATCGGTGAAAGTTACTTCATCAATTTTTCGGCGTTCGTTATTTTCACTTTCCAAAATTTTTGCGTGCTGAAACGCTTCATCCATATTTTGAGCTGTAAACAGTTCAACAGCACGCTGGGCATCTCCTAATCGGCCGACGGCATTAATTCTCGGAGCAATTGAAAATACTATTTGTCCGGCAGTTAAATTACCCGGTTCCATACGGGAGCTTTTAATTAAAGCTCTTATTCCGGGACGCGGATTTTCGTTAATCTGCTCTATTCCTTTTCTTACAAGAATCCTGTTTTCTCCTGTAAGAGAAACGATGTCAGCAGCACTTGCCATTGCAACAAGATCAAGAAATTGCAGTGCAAGCTCTTTGTGTCCGAACCTGTCGCCAATTGCTCGGCATAACTTAAATGCAACTCCGGCTCCGGATAAATATTTAAACGGATAGTCACAACCAGGTTTCAGAGGATCGAGAACAGCATAAGCAGCAGGAATTTCTTCTTTTGCTTTATGATGATCGCTAATAATTACTTCAATTCCAAGTTCTCTGGCGTATTTAACTTCTTCAACAGCTGTTATACCACAATCGACAGTTACAATAAGCTTGGAGCCTCTTTTCTTTATAATGTCGATTCCATCTTTGGATAATCCATACCCGTCATTAATTCTGTTTGGAATATACACGTCAACTTTTGCCCCTATTTCTTTAAGAAACAGGTACATTATAGTTGCAGAGCAGGTTCCGTCAACATCATAATCACCGTAAATTGTAATTGGCTCATTTTCGGTAATAGATTGAATTATACGCTGGGCAGCTTCTTCCATCCCGTTCATTAAAAGCGGATCTAGTAATTCATCCAGGTTCGGGCGGAAAAACGCTTTTGCTTCAAAGAAGTTGGTTACATCTCGTTGAATAAGCAAATTTGCCAGAATATTGGAAATATTTAAGCTGTCTGCCAGAGCAAGTACTTCCCGCTCATCGGCATATCCCTTAAGTATCCAGTTTTTTTCTCGCATATCTTATTTCAAAAAACACTCGGTGGTCAGATCAATAAGCCGAATTTTGTAATCCCGACAAGTCGGGATGGCAATTATTTATCTGGCTCTGCCATTGCTGACAGAATCTAGCGATTTACCCGGAAAATATAGAAGACGAACAATCTTCTCCCAAAGGGAATTTTCCTGCTTAATCTTGCTCCGGGTGGGGTTTACCCTGATCCTGATAAATCAGGATTCCTGTTAAGGACCCTCTGTATTACTACAGAAGCGGTAGGCTCTTACCCTGCCTTTTCACCCTTACCCCGACTTGTCGGGGCGGTATCTTTTCTGTGGCACTTTCCATAACCAATAAATTGCTTTATTGGCCTCCGGGCGTTACCCGGCACCCCGTTCTGCGGAGTTCGGACTTTCCTCTACTCGATAAAAACTAGTTTTTCGAGCAGCAATTGCCTAATCTGAGTCACCAAATGTCTTTCACTTCCCATATTTTTACTTTTTTACTTCCAATTGCCCTAAATATAAGAAAATAAAATTTATATATCATTAAAAAATAGAGTGATAAATTATTTGAAATAAATAAGTTATGGAGATGACTGCTAAGCCTGAGGCCAGAACAAATTAAGATATGAAGATCTAAATTAATAATTGAAAAATGGTTTGAATTGAGAAATAATCAGGTGGAATTTTGTGATGAGAATAAGAAAAATCCCTCCGTTAAGAGGGATTAAAAATTTTAGTATCCGCCGTTCATTCCGGCTAAACCCATTAAAATTCCCATTCCTCCAAAAAGTAATCCGAGTCCGCCCAAAATCAAGCCAATTAAAACCAAAACACCAGTTATTGTAAAGTAGGTTTTCAATTTATTAAGCGCTTTCAGAAATGCACCCTGATTTTGGGTAAGATAAGCTTCTTCAATTGCTGTAGATGCCTGAAACAATGTTACTCCAATCCAGATTGGCAACCAGGCAATGATTAATCCAAAAATTGTAAGAGCCGAAATAACACCATATATAATGCTCATAATACCTAACAGTTTAATCCAAAGTTTCCCCTGATAAAGAGGATTAATCAGCATCATTAACATCGGATTTCTCTGATTTCCATCCTGCATAGGATTTTCATTAAAATTTTGCGGATCATTCATATCAAATTGCATTTGCTACTCCCTATATTTTCAGATGTTTATATATGTAAATGAATATAAGAAAATTCAAATACAGCCGTTATATTTTTTTTATCAGCCAATATGCCTCTCTCCCCGCTTTTTTGAAAGCTGAATTTGTTTTGATCGTTCTGAAAATCTGATTTTCTGTTCGCTGGAGGTGTTTGAAAAACAGTTATGGCAACTGACTCCGGCCACATATTTTTCAGATTTTTTATCTTCTTCGGTTATCGGCATCCGACAAGCATAACATTGGTCATATTTACTTTTTTCCAGTTTATGATTTACTGCAATCCGCTGATCAAATACAAAGCAGTCGCCATCCCATTCCGATTTATTTTCATCAACCTCTTCAAAGTATTTAAGAATTCCTCCCTCAAGATGATAAACATTTTCAAAACCGTAATTTTTAAGAAGGGAAGTCGATTTTTCACATCTGATTCCGCCAGTACAGAACATTGCAACTTTTTTTGTTTTTGCTGGATCCAGGTTATTTTTAATCCATTCGGGAAATTCTCTAAACGATTTTATATCGGGATTTATTGCACCGTTAAAGGTTCCGATTTCAACTTCATAATCGTTTCTGGTATCAACCAGAATTACGTCAGGATCATTTATAAGGTCATTCCAGTTTTCCGGTTTCACGTAAGTACCGGCCTGCGTTACCGGATCAATACTTCCTATGCCCATTGTTACAATCTCTTTTTTCAATTTAACTTTGGTTCTGTAAAAAGCATGTTTTTCGGAAAATGATTCTTTGTGTGAAAGATTTTTAAATCTGGAATCTGATTTTAACCAGGTGAGAAGTTCGTTTATGGAAGATCTTGTTCCGCTGATTGTTCCGTTTATCCCTTCTTCAGCTAAAAGGAGAGTTCCTTTTATATCTAACTCTTTCATCAAATTGAGTAAAGGTTTACGGATTTTGTTGTAATCTTCCAGTTATACAAATTTGTAGAGGGTGGCAATTACATATTTCATTGTTCCTGCTTTCTGATAAAAATAATTTAATAAGACTTAATATCCAAATATAAAGTCAAATTTCTAAATTTCAAAAAGCCAGGGTTTAATTTCCCATCAAATTGCTGATAAACTGAAGGTTTTCAGATTCTGAATTTGATATTATAATTTTAATAATTGCTGTAAGCGGAACTGAGATAAACATTCCCGGAATTCCCCAAACATATCCCCAAAGCATCAAAGAGATCAAAATTACCAGCGGATTTAAACCAAGTTTATTTCCCATAATTTTGGGTTCAAGAATGTTTCCTACCAGATTTTGAATTGCTCCGATAATTCCTGTTACAAGTATTGTTGTTGTAAATGATTCAAATTGAACTATCGTCATAAGCATTGGAAGTATAACTGCTATAATTGATCCGATTGTTGGAATGAAGTTAAGCAGAATTGTTAAAACTACCCATACGAGCACAAAATCAACACCAAAAAGGGCAAGAACTATTCCGACTAAAATACCGGTTACAATACTAATCAGGAATTTGGTGAAAATGTAATTTTGAACTCTGTCAGTAATATTTTTAAATGTATTTTCAATCACCGCGCCTTTTTCAACCCGCACTTTGGAAAGAAGTTCCGATTTGTTGATATCTTCGTCCATAGTTTCTTTACGAAGTTTTTTGCGGTGTTTTTTTGCGTGGAAATTAATGTGTTTATGAACATATCTGTTTTTTATTGCAGCAAATATCTTTTCATTTCCGCTCAGAATAAAGATGAAAAAGAAAAGCACAAAAATAGAAGTGGAAAAAAGCGAAACCGTGGAAGAAAAAACTCCGCCCGCAATTCCGGCATAATCTAAATTTAGCGTTGTAAGAATCTCTTCAATGTTTTCACCAATATTCATATTTGTTAATATCGGATCTGTGAGTCCGAGCGAAATTGCAGTTGAACTGATTATACTGTTTAGTTTTTGCTCGTAAAGAGGAAGTTGGGTTCCGAACTGACTGAATTGTCTGATCATCACTTCCGAAATTCCCCAGATAAAGGAGAGAATAATAATAAAATCCACCGGAATGATCAGCCAGTCGGGAAGTTTTTTATTTCTCAAAATTTTGTTTAACGGTTCAAATACAAAAAAGAGAAAGTATGCAATTACAAGCGGAATAAAAATCTGTTTCAGTTCCATCAAAACGCTGAAGATAACTACGAGTCCGATAACACTGATAAAAAAATTAATTGCCGGATCAGATATGTACTTTTTCATCTTTCCTCTTTTGTTGAAGGTCAAACATTTTGTTAAGTTCGGCTAAAGCTTCGTTATCGCCAATTATTGTTAATCTGTCGCCATCAAGTAAAATTGTATTTCCTTTTGGTATAATAACTCTCGAACCTCTTCTTAGCCAGGTTATCAGGCAGCCTTGCGGAAGTCTTATTTCGCGCAGTTCACGTTCAACCATAACTGCTGTTGCAGAAGAAAGTGAAACTCTGAGAGACACAACACGTTCGTCGTGAATAAGTGCTTCTTTAATTTCCTGTTCGTCGCGTGCACTGAAAAACTCTTTGTGAAAAGCTTTTTCATCAACTTTGCCCGCAATGTTTGCAAGCATACGCAGATGTTGAGCCGGGTCTTTTTCCGGACTTACCAAAAAGAAGAGAGCTTGTACAATCTCTTCAGATTCTTCTTCGTGAGTTAAAGGATCGTGAGTTACAATTTTAACACCGGGTGTACATCTTACCAGAACAAGTTGAGTTCGTTCAACTTTATCACTTCTGAAATGAGGCAGTGCAACTCCGTGAGTTACGGGAGTGGCTCCAATTCTGGTTCCTTCCATAAAGAATTCAAAAATTTCAACTTCATCAAATGGAATTAAATTAGTAAGATATTCTGCAACTTCTCTTACAACTTCTTCAAACTTGAAGTTATCGAGAAGATCTATTACGTGACTTGAAGCAACTATTTCATCAAACGGATCTTCGGCTCGCAAGCCTTTTTCTTTTAGAATTTCGCGAAGTTCCGAATCAAGTTTCATATTTCGTGATTGTCCCAAACGCTCAAAAACATGATAAATGGCCCCGGTTCTCATAATTTTGCCCTTGGCATAATACCAGTACCAGCCAACACCAATAACAATCAGTAAAGAACTGAAAAGAGAAGGAAGCCATCCCATTTCAACAATAAGAACCACTGAGGAGAGGATTCCGAGAATTTGAGTCCAGGGATAAAACGGCGATTTATAACCGGGGTCGTACGAAGCAATTTTACTTTCGCGCATTACAATTACAGAAAGACAAATCATTGCAAAAAGGAGAAGCTGAAAAGCACTTGCCAGTTTTGCAATTTTTGCCGGATCAAAAACAATTAAAATTAAAACTATTATGGAAACCGTTGTAAGTATTGATAAAAACGGAGTTCCGAATTTACCCAGTTTTTGAAATTTTCTTGAGAAGAGATGATCGCGGCTCATTGCCAAAGGATATCTTGATGCGCTCATAATACCTGCGTTGGCAACGGAAATAAACGCCAGCATAGCTGCGAATGAAACCAGAACAGTGCCCGGTTTTCCAAAGAATTTTTCAGCCGCCGCTGCAACCGGAGTTAAATTTCCGGCAAGTTCATCCATCGGGATAACGCCAACCATTATAATTGTACCAAGAGCGTAAATTAAAAAGGCTGTTCCCAATCCGAGAAAAATTCCTCTTGGTAAGGTTTTTTCGGGATTAACAACTTCTTCGGAAAGACTGATCACTTTTGTGATTCCGACATAACTTACATATACCAGACCTGTAGTTGCCAGAAGTGAAGAAAAGCCGGAAGAGAAGAAGTTGTTAAAGTTTTGAGGATTAATTTCAGGTAATCCGCCGCCAATAAAGATGAACAAAATGAACATCAGAATTGAGACAAGAATTATCTGAAAGTGACCACTTTTTTTGGTTCCGAAAAGATTTACAAATCCTAAAATTAAAGCAAATGCAATTGAAATAGGAAGAATCGGTAAAAAGGGGAAAAAGAGTTCCAGATAAGCACCCATCCCTACAAGAGCAAAAGCGACTTTAAGAATCAGGGCAATCCAGGTTCCTATTCCGCCAATAGTTCCGAAAACCGGACCAAGAGTTCTATCGAGAAAATAGTAAACTCCGCCTGCTTTAGGCATTGCGGTTGCCAGTTCCACTTTACTTAATGTAGCAGGAATAAGGGGAATTGCAGCGAGAATGTATGCA
The DNA here is from genome assembly GCA_041725875.1 of Rhodothermaceae bacterium. GTDB lineage: Bacteria > Bacteroidota > Ignavibacteria > Ignavibacteriales > Melioribacteraceae > JBGRQB01. The sequence goes on along the minus strand of JBGRQB010000040.1, from coordinate 19,691 downwards.
AGAATAATTGCCGGACCAGCTTGTGAAGCTGCAATACCGGGCAGCAGGAAAAAACCGGCACTTAAAGTTGTGCCTGTGGCTATTGCATAAACATCAAAAAGTCTTAGCTCTTTTTTCATTTTTTTCTGCTGTTTCATTTTCCGCATAATGTCTCTGTTATTTGTTTAATCCCCAATGAGGTGAAATTATAAGGATAATATTTAAATAATACAAGTTTGAATAATCGGAAGGAATTAAGAAGTGAGGAAACGACTGTTAAAAATTTACAGTCGCTCCCAAAACAAGAGTTCTTCTTCCAAAGTAGCTTTCCACTTTTTTTCTCGAAGTGTAAGTTTCATTATAGGTGTAATTTAAAATATTTTTAATGTTAAGAATATTAAGTGCTTCAAGATAGATAATTGAAAATTTATCGTTAAACAGACTAAAATAGTAAGAAAACCGGAAATCGAGTCGCTTATAAACCGGAAAGCTGTCAGAATTTTTTTTGCCGTAAATCGGTTCATAAACTTTATATTCCGAAATATATTTGTTGTCGATAACAGGTGTAAACGGTTTCCCGGTTGCCATTTTGTAGTTTATGCCAATTTCCGTTTCAGTGGATAATCTGTATTTCAACACAAGTGAAAAATTGTGAGTAATATCATAAGTACTTCTTGCCATCTCTTCAAAATCCATCCACTGGCGTTTTGTATCGATAAATCCGTAAGAGATCCATCCGTCGATACCAAATGGTAAATCACCTTTAAAGATAAAATCTATACCGCGGGCATAACCTCTTCCGCTGCTTAAATAATTTTTAATATCATCCTCAAGAGGAAGGAAATTGTAGTTTTTATTATAGACTTCAATTCGCAATGAATGATCTGATTCAAAATTGTAATCGTACGATAAAATAAAATGAATTGCTTCCATTGGTTTCAGATCGGGATTCCCGTCATGCGTTCTTAACAAAATCGGATCGGGAAGCTGGCGAAAAATTCCGCTCCCGAATCGGATGGTAGATTTTTTATTTATTTTGTAGCCCAGACTCACCCTCGGGTCTGCCCAGGATTTTTCAAAATCGGGGAAAAAATCGGAACGCACACCAGCAATGCCAAAGAAGTTTTTTATACCAAACAGATTAACTTTTTCTATTTCAAAATATCCGCCGTAATGATAAAAATCGTAACCGGAATTTATCACTTCCGATTTTGCATCGGGACTGATATCATAATCTTCTGCCGGAATTATTCCGAGGTATTTTATTTCACGATTCGACATTTCAAAACCTGCCAGAACTTTAAAAGTGGATGAATGCTGATATTCAATATCACTGCGAAGTTTAAATGTTCTGTCGGTTGTTTCAAGATCGAGCACGGCAAATTTTCTGTCATTTGTAAACTGAGTATACGACAAACTGTTTTTTATAATTGTGTTTTCAAAAGGAATTTCTGTGTGACGCAGATTCAGAAAACTATTATTTGTTTTGCCATTAAAAACTCCGTTAAATTCTGCACGGTCAACATTAACTCCCTGCGTATCAAAAGCAAAATTTCCCATCAGTTTTAAGGTTCCTGTTTTTGAATATTTAAAAACAAGTGAAGAGGTAATGTTTTCCGAGGTTGGAGTGCTTGTAAAATCATCCAGTCCGCCATTTAATGCCATTAATGGTCTGGTATAACTTTTCTGGGCATATAGATGAAATCCGAATTTTTCATCTATAATAGGCATTTGCATAGAAAGTCCTGAAGATGCAAGAGAAACGGAGACGGAATTATTTCTGGTCATAGGAACATCTTTGGTTTCTATATCAAGAACTCCTGAAAGGATATTGCCATACTTGGATGAAAAACCGCCACTGGAAAAAAACATTTTTTTGAATGTTCCGGTATTAAGATTTGAAAATAATCCACCGTTGTTTGATTCATAAGTAAACGGATGATGAATTGAAGCACCATCTACCATTGTTACTGTTTCAACAGGATTTCCGCCGCGAACGTAGAGCTGTGCACTTTCACTGACCTGAGTAAGACCCGGCAAGGTTTTCAGCGATTGAAAAATATCTGCGGCTCCTCCGGGAGTTGTGTATACGTCAATCGGACTCACAACTAATCCTTTCCCTTTTTCAGAAGAATAAGCACTTCCGGTAACTATTGCTGTTTTCATCTGAATAGATTTTTTTTGAAGAGTAACTGTCACAGAAAAATTATTTCTTTTACTCAAATCTATTTGAGTTGAAAATTTTTTATATCCAACCATTGAAGCTGTTAATGTAATAACTCCTTTTTGTGTTGTACGGAAATTAAAATTTCCCTTGTCATCGGTCATCCCCCCGTCGGTCGATTTTTCAATATACACATTTACATAAGCCAATGGTTTTCCTGAATCATCATTTACGGTTCCGCTAATATTTTTTTGTTGCGCTGAAAATGTGCCGTTCATAAATAAACAACACATTAATACTAATAATAAAGCTCTCATTTTGTTTCGCTCTCTTTCATCTTTTTTTCTATTGCAGGAAGAATACTGAACTTAACTCTGCCAAACTCCGGTTCTTTTATCATAGTCTCTTCACAAACTTTTTTTGCTTTTTCAAGTTCGCCGGAAGAAAGGTAAGCAGTTGCCAATGTTGCCATTAAGTCACAATATCCCCAATTTGGAGAAATTTTATTTTGAACCGGTTTTGCAAGAAGCAGTTTTGCTTTTTCAAAAAGGTTGATTGCTTTCTGCGGATCGCCGCCAAACATTTTTGGAGTGTAAAAAAGCATTGTTGCTTTAATAATTAGCGCGCGCGGATTTTCGGTGTTTATTTCAAGTGCTTTATCAAGATGACTGTGAATTTTTCCTGAAAGAACCGGAGCATCGTTTGGTGTTATTGAAAGTTTTGACATATAAATATGTGCAAGAAGAACCTCTGCTTCACTTTGTAAATCTTTGTTATCAAGAAGTGATTTTGCATTTTCAACTGCGGTCTCAAAGAAGTTGTTAAATTTTTCTTCATCTCTTGAAACCATTGCCATTTGCAGAATCATTGACTGCGAGCGGGTTTGATAATATTTTGCATAAGGATTTTCATTCTCCTGAAAAACTCTTTCACAAAGCGCAGCTGCCTGATGAAATTTTACTTCCTGCCATTGAAGTATTCCCGATTTAATTAAGTTTTTCGCATTTGCAATTTGTTCGTTTTCCTGATTGGCAAAATTGATTACAACAGAACAAATTAAAAGTATATAGATTTTTGATAAAGTCTTCATAATGTTCTCCTATTTAACAGATGATGTTTGTGTTACTCTTTTTTTATCAAGTTTGAATTTTGAAGCATTGTAGGTTGCCGGACCCATAAACCCGCTTGCGTTATTTGAAAACGCATATCCCTCGGTAGGAATTCCGAAAAGTCCGGTGTCAAGCAATCTGTTGCTATTTTCATCGTGATAAAGTTTTATTGCGTATTCACCATAGGGCAGGTCTTTAAATGTAAAAGAAGCTGTTCTCTTAACTATTTCGAGTTCGGCGTTTTTATAAAAGATGCCGGTCTGCTCAAAATTTTCTTTGGAATTGTAAACTGCCAGCATGACTTTTCCTTTGGAAGAAGGGAGATCTGTAACTTTTATCTGGATATCACCTTTTAATTCATCCTGCATAAAAATGAAAGCAGAGCAGCAATAAATTATCAGTATTAATGTTTTCATATTTTCTCCTTTATTGGTAATAAAGTACTTTAAAAAATAAAGTGAATAAATAAAAAATTTTAACGTTTAATTAAGCTTTCCAATCTTTCAATATATTTTTCAAATGCAACTTTTCCTTTTTTAGATAAGCTGCAGGTTGTAACAGGTTTTTTTCCGATAAACTCTTTTCTGACGTTGATATATTCAGCATCTTCCAGTTTTTTTAAGTGTACACTTAAATTGCCGTCAGTTGCTTTAACCTGAGCTTTCAGAAAGTTAAAGTCAGCTTCTTTTACTGTTATCAGCACCGACATAATTGCCAGTCTGATTCTTGAATGTATTATATCATCCAGTAATTTATAATCAAATTCTGACATAATTAATCCTGTGGTTCGAAGTTGATTTTTTTCTGAATAATAATTCCGGGAACGATCTGAAATGCAACCATTGCACCGGCCATAATAAGAGTTGTATGAACACCGGGCCACAAGAGCATTACTATTGAAACTGCCCACCATCCGCCGGCAAAATAACGCCAGTATGTTTTTTTAAGCAATTCGCCTGTAGTAAGATAAGCAACAGCAAGAACCAGTGAAATTAAAGCTGAAATGTGCATTCCGAAGTTTGTGAAAAACATTCCTGAAATACCAATGATTGATGCTGAAATTCCCATTGCCAGCCAGACTTTCCCAATTATTTTATCTATAAAAGTTCTTGGCTGATCTCTTTTAACAGATTTTTTCCAGTTAATTGCTTCATAAAGCCATCCGCCGCCAATAACAATACACCACCACCAGCTAATGTAGGAATATGTTTGAGTTTTGATCATTGTGTAAGTTGCAATTAAAGAGATAGCAATTAACACTCCCCAAACTATAAATCCGCGACCAAAAATTACTGACTGATTACTTTCTTCGATTATATTCTTAACAAAAGCCAGATCTTCAAGTGCTTTATTTTTGTCCATTTTTAATATCCCGCACAAAGTACTTTGATTTTTAAAGTAAAAATATAATTAATGAATGATTAAGTCAAGATTTATTGTAAATTTTATTAAATTTGTCTGAAAACCGAAAAAGATTGAGCTTCTATGAATTTCAGAACTGAAATAAACTTACCACCTGCGAAAAACCAAATTACATATAAAGATAAAATTTTAACTTTCGGCTCCTGCTTTGCCGAAAACATTGCAAATAAGCTTACAGCCAGCAAATTTGATGTTTATTCAAATCCATTTGGAGTTTTATATAATCCTGTTTCAATATTAAATTCTGTAAAGCTTTTAGTGAGCGGGAAAAGATTTTCTGAATCTGATTTAATTTTTGATCAGGAGGAATATCACAGCTTTTTTCATCACAGTGATTTTTCTCATCACGATAAAGATGTGGTTCTGAAAAGAATAAATTCATCACTGGATAAAACCGAAAGTTATCTTAAAGATGTCTCTTTTGTAACCATCACACTCGGCACAGCCTGGATCTATCTATATAAAGAGAATGGAGCAACGGTTTCAAACTGTCACAAAATTCCTGCTAAAATGTTTGAAAGGAAAAGATTATCAGTTCAGGAAACAGCTTCAGCCCTCAGCGAAATTATTGCTCTGCTAAGAAGCAAAAATCCGGAATTAAAAATTATTTTTACTGTGAGTCCGATCCGCCACTGGAAAGATGGCGCTGTTGAAAATCAGATTAGTAAATCAACATTACTTATGGGAATTCAGGAAGTTAAAGAAGAAAATGTGATTTACTTCCCATCATATGAAATTATGATGGATGATTTACGTGATTATCGATTTTACGAAAAAGATATGCTTCATCCTTCTGTGCAGGCTGTTGATTATATCTGGGAAAAATTCAGAAGCGTGTTTTTTGATGAAAATACTTTGCAGATTATGAAATCTGTTGAAAAGATTGTTAATGCGTTTAATCACCGACCCAGAAATCCTGAATCGGAAAAACATCAGATGTTTGTTAAAAAGAATATAGAATTAATAAATCAGCTTGTTCATAATTATCCTGAAATAAATTTTAGAGAAGAACTGACATACTTTAATGATTTGTTAAAATAAATCCGGCGGGGAATTACCGGAAATAATTTACGGAGTAATGGAATGTCTGACAATCTTGCATCATCAAACAAGCAAAGGTTTTCATCAAGATTGGGATTGCTTTTAAGTGTGCTTGGTATTGCTGTGGGGACCGGCAATATTTGGCGCTTTCCGAGAATAGCAGCTCAAACAGGCGGAGAAGAAGGTTCTGGTGCATTTTTAATTGCGTGGTTCAGCTTCCTTTTCTTATGGAGTATTCCGCTGATAATTGCCGAGTATGCTCTGGGCAGAAAATTCAGAACCGGAGTTGTATCTGCGTTCAGCAAAGCAATTGGCGAAAAATTTACCTGGATGGGTTCTTTTGTTGCTTTTGTTTCAACCGCAATAACTTTCTTCTATTCCGTGATAGTGGGCTGGTGTATCTACTATCTGATTTATATGATTTTTAATCCTCTTCCTGCAACAACCGAAGAGGCAATGACTATCTGGAATAATTATCAGTCAAGCAACTGGGTTTTTCTTTTCCACGCTCTTGCAATGGGCTTTGGAGCTTTTGCAATTTGGAAAGGAGTAAGCTCAATTGAAAGAGTTAATAAAATATTAATTCCTACACTTTTGACTATTGTAATTATCTCGGTAATCAGGGCATTAACTTTGCCAGGTGCCTGGGACGGAGTAAGTTATCTTTTTAATCCACAATGGAATCAGCTTCTCGATCCGCAAATATGGCTGAACGCACTTACGCAAAATGCCTGGGATACAGGTGCAGGCTGGGGATTGTTTATGACTTACGCAATTTATATGAAGAAAACCCACGGCGCTACAAAAAATGCTTTTTTAACAGCAATTGGAAATAACACTGTTTCACTTCTTGCAGCTTTAATGGTTTTTGGAACCGTTTTTTCTGTTCTCCGACTTGAAATGGGGATGGATGACTCACAAGTTCTTGAAGTAATGAAAACCAGCGGTCCGGCAAGTACAGGCTTAACATTCATCTGGATGCCGCAATTGTTTGCCAGAATGTTTCTTGGTTCTCCACTTGCAATTCTATTTTTTCTCGGATTAATGTTTGCCGGATTTTCATCACTTATTGCAATGCTTGAACTTCCGACACGGGTAATGGTAGACAGCGGAATAAATCGTAAAAAAGCTATAATACTGGTTGTAGGATTATGCTATTTATTAGGAATTCCATCTGCAATGAATCTCGATTTTCTTGCAAATCAGGATTTTGTGTGGGGAGTTGCATTAATGATTTCAGGCGGGTTTGTTGCAATTGCAGTCATGAAGTATGGAATTGATAAAATAAAAAATGAATCTATTTTAGATGCAGATAACCCCTGGGACCCTGGAAAATGGTGGAAATTTGAACTCCGCTTTTTCATTCCTGTTGCAGCACTTATTCTTCTTATCTGGTGGCTGACGCTTTCGGCAACAGTTTATTCACCCGAGCAGTGGTTCAATCCTTTTGATCCATTTAGTGTTATGACTTGTCTCACTCAATGGGGATTGATAATTTTTCTGTTTTTAATATTTAATAAATGGATAGTGAAAAATGCAGTTTCAAAGTAAAATCGGATTAAAATAAGATCAATAGACGATTTTTGATGTTAACGCTATCATTTAAAATTAATTATTACTATATTATTTACAGCAATGATAAATTGAATGTAAAATCAAGTGGGAAATGTTTTATGTCTAAGTATTTATTATCATTAATTCTGGGGGCATTTTTGTTTTTCGGATGTGGCCGTACTCCTCATAGTGATTGGGAAAATCCGGCTGTTGTAGGAAAAAACAAAATAAATCCTCATAGTACTTATATTCCGTTCAACTCGGTTGAACAGGCGTTAAAATTTGACAGAAGTTTGTCACCAAACTTTCGTCTTTTAAGCGGAACGTGGAAATTTAACTACGTAGATAATCCTTCAAAAAGACCTGTAAATTTCCATAAACCTGAATTTGATGTTAAGGATTGGGATAACATTAAAGTTCCGGGTAACTGGGAACTGCAGGGATATGGAACTCCATTGTATCTTGATGAAGAATATCCGTTTCCGCCAAACCCTCCTTTTGTACCGGTAGATAATCCGGTTGGTTCTTACAAAAGAAAGTTTGAAGTACCGGAAAACTGGGATGGTAAAAAAATCATTCTTCGTTTTGATGGTGTTAGATCTGCATTTTATGTGTGGGTAAACGGAACCAAAGTTGGTTACAGTCAGGATAGTAAAACTCCTGCTGAATTTGATATCACAAAATTATTGAAAAAAGGTAGCAACGATCTTGCTGTTGAAGTTTACAGATGGAGTGACGGAAGTTACCTTGAAGGACAGGATGCCTGGAGAATAAGTGGTTTTGAAAGAGACGTTTATTTGTATGCTGTGCCTCAGACTCACATCACAGATTATTTTGTTCATCAAAAACTGATTAACAATTATAAAGATGGTGAATTAAAAGTTGATGTTGAAGTTGCTTCTGCCAAGCAGGAAAAATCTGAAATTGAAATGAAAGTTCTTGATTACAAAACTAAAAAAGTAATCTGGAAAGAAACAAAAGCAGTTGATAACGGGAAAGTATCTTTTGAAAAATTAATGAAAGATGTTAAACCCTGGACTGCCGAAACACCAAACTTATACTATTTGACGTTAGAATTAATTACATCAAGTAAAAAAGAAATGGTTGTTGCAAACAGAATTGGTTTTAGAACAATCGAAATTCTGAATGAACAATTATGCATAAACGGAACTCCAATATATATCCGCGGAGTTAACCGTTGCGAAAGTGATCCTAATACAGGAAGACATGTAAGTTATAAAACAATGGAACAAGATATTAAACTGATGAAACAGTTTAATATAAATGCAGTCAGAACAAGTCATTACCCAAGTGATCCTTACTGGTATGAACTGTGCGATAAATATGGATTGTATGTTGTTGATGAATGTAACATTGAAGCTCACGGTATGCAGAAAGATTATCATCCGGGCGGTTTCGGACTTGTAAGTGATAATCCTGAATGGGAAAAAGCTTATCTGACAAGAACAAAAGCTACAATTGAAAGAGATAAAAATCATCCTTCAATTATTATCTGGTCACTTGGTAATGAAGCTGGTGACGGACAAAATTTTGTTACCAATTATAAATGGATCAAGCAGCGCGATAATTCCAGACCAGTTCAATATCAGCCGGCCTGGTATAAAGATCATACTGATATAATTTGTCCGATGTACAAAAATATCGACTGGATAAAAAAATATCTTAAAGAACAAGATACCAAGCGTCCTTTCATATTATGTGAATATGCTCACGCTATGGGTAATGCTGTTGGTAACTTCCAAGATTACTGGGATCTGTTTGAAGCTCATCCTGAACTGCAAGGCGGATTTATTTGGGATTGGGTTGACCAGACAATTGGTAAGAAAAATAAAGAAGGCGTAACCTACTGGGCTTACGGCGGAGATTTTAACGAAGTTTTTGACGATTCTTCATTTTGTGCCAACGGATTAGTGGAAGCTGACAGAACGCTTAAGCCGCATATCTGGGAAGTAAAAAAAGTTCATCAGAACGTAAAAATAAAGCCTGTTAATATTGCAAAAGGTTTATTTGAAGTTGAAAACAAATTTGATTTTGTAAATCTTGATCAATGCGAATTCAGCTGGATAATTGAAGAAGATGGTAAACTTTACAAATCAGGTAAAATCAGAAATATTGATCTTGCTCCACACAAAAAGAAAGAGATCAAAATTAAATTACCTGCATTACGTCATAAAAAATCGAAAGAATATTTTATTACTTTCAATGTAATCACAAACAGAGAAGGTGCTCATTTACCAAAAGATCATAAAATTGCCTGGGATCAGATTAAACTTAATGATTTTGTTAAGCAGAATCCGGCAAAAGGATTTGCAAAAGGTAAAGTTGACCTGAAACAGGATGCTGATTTTGTAAATGTTTTTGGTAAAAACTTTGAAATTAAATTTTCAAAATCTGAAGGAAAATTAACTTCGCTTGTTTACAAGAAGAAAGAATTTATAAAAGAAGGCCTTGTTCCTAACTTATGGAGAAGTGGTTCAGATAGTGACATAGCTCCATTTAATGAAATGCACAAAAGATGCGCTGTTTGGTCAAAAGCCGGACAAAATATTAAAAATATTAGTGTAAAAACAGAACAGGAAAAAGGTTTTGTTAAAGTTACCGTAACTGGCGACATTCCAGCCGGAAATAGCAAAATAAAAACTGAATATCTTGTAAACGGAAATGGTGAAGTAAGAGTTACAAATCATTTTGATCTTGATACAAAATCTGATCTGCCGGAAGTTCCGAAAATAGGAATGCAGATGAAAATGGCAGAAGAATTTGAAAATGTTGAATGGTTTGGTTGCGGACCTGAAGAAAATTATCAGGATAGAAAAACAGGTTACGCAGTCGGAGTATATTCACGTAATGTAAAAGATATGTTTTTCCGTTATGTGCGTCCGCAGGAAACAGGTAACAGAGATGAAGTAAGATGGTTCAAAATTACTAACAATGATGGCAAAGGAATTATTGTTATGGGTGATCCTGTAATCAACTTTAGTACCTGGCCGTTTGACCCTGCAGAGCTTGATTTCTGGCCAAAAAAACAAAAGCATGGACGTGAAATGAAGCTAGAAAATTATGTTGCAGTTAATATAGATTACAAACAAATGGGGATTGGCGGCGATAATGCCTGGGGAGCCAGACCGCATAAACAATACACTTTATTCCCTGGAAAATATAACTACAGCTTTGTGATAAAGCCAGTTAAATAATATCGATGTTACATTTGAGGGGTCGAATTGTAGCATTAAAAAATCCTGCCGTATGGCAGGATTTTTTTTATTCACTTTGTTATTTATCCATATAAAGAAGTAAAAGGTGAGCTGCTGACCAGCTGAAGTTATGTCCGAATTTCCCTTCACCTGTCAGAGGATTATAATTTTCTCTTATTGCCAATCCGGGAGATTTTAATCCTTCCAGACGCTCAAATATTTGTTTTGTATACTTATCTGCCTCTTTTGTATATCCGTAGTTTTTAAGGGCATTAATACCAAAATAAACCTGATCTAACCAGACAGGTCCGCGCCAGTAATTTCCCTTTGAGAAAAACTTAGGATGATCTTTTGACATAGTTGGCAGCGGAATATACGTTCCGAATTTTTCCGGATCTAGCATATTTTTAACAGCTTTTGCAGCTTGTTCTTTTGAAGCAACATTTGTCCACAGAGGAATCCATCCTTCAGAGCCCATTACAACAATATGTTTTTTCTCTTTAAGTGTGATATCGTAAAAATATCCTGTTTGAGAATCAAACATTAAATCCTGAACTTTTTGTTTCAGGTTTTTAGCTTCGCTGATATATTTATCTGCTTCAGGTTTGTTTTTAAGTTCATTTGAAATTTTGGAAAGAAGTTCTTTTTCATAAACAAGAAATGAATTAAGATCCATTGATTCCTGAGTAAGTGAATTTGCGTGATCATTATTTTTAACCATTTCAGATTTATCAAATCTCACACCGTCATCCATTCCGCTTTCCCATTTGCAGGCATATACTTTAGGAAGTGATGAACCATATTCGCAAATTCCGTTTTTATCGTGATCACGATTTTCAAACCACCATTTGTGATACTTCACAAGCTTTGGATACATATCTTCAAGAAATTTAAGATCGCCGGTTTTTTCAAAAACTTTCCAGACAGACCACACGGCAAGCGGCGGTTTGGTGTTAAGCCAGTTCAGGTTCCAGGAATTATAACCTGTATTTTCGTCGGTGTTCATACAGTCAACAATCATTCCCTGTTCATTTTGAAAATCGAACATTGTACGAATCTGATTTTTTGCCAGTTCAGGCTCAAAGTGAACCAAAGCAACTGAATGCTTCCAGGAATCCCAGGCCCAGAATCCATTAAAATAGCCGGTGGAATATGCAGGGAAAAGTCCGTCATGCTTTAAAATTCCCACAGGTGCTTTCCAGTTGTTAATCAGAGTAATTAAAGATTTAACTGCAATTGTATCGTAACTTGAAGTTTTACTCCATTTGGAATTAGTTGTTAATATCTTAGAAAGATATTTATTCCAGCGGTTTACAGTTTTATTATAGAATTTATCAGGATCAGCAAAAACTTTTTTGATCAGATTTTTTTCCTGAGTTGTTTGTAATTCGTCGGAAGAGATTGAAATTGCAAATATTGTTGAAAATTTATTTTTAGATTTAATAGTTTCTGCTTTTGCAGGATGATAGTAATATTGATTTTTATCACTGTTTAATTCAAATTTTCCGCTGGTTGAAGAAGTCAGGGAAATATTATGATCCAGTTTTATTTTATTAAATTTCACATTTAACTGATTTGCTTTTGCAGAAAAATCATATCCTTCATTAATTTTTCCTTCCCAGCCAAATTTTATTTCTTTATCGGAAGAGGAAATATTTTTTACATCCATTTTGATAATTGCTGTTTGCGAAGAGACAAAAAACAATTTTAAGTCAGTGGAACAGGAATCAACTTCAAAAGTTTGTGAGAGCAATCCCGGATAGGAATTTACTTTTACGTTTTTATAATTTTCCGGTCTGTAAATTTTTTCATTTGTCGGATTTACAAAAAATACTTTTGCAATAGAATTACTGATCCATTCGCTGTGAATGGCTGAAAAGGGACCGGTAAAACTTCCTGTTTCTGCGTTGGAAGAAGGTAAGGCATAACCCAGCCAGCTTCCTGAATCGAACTGACAAAAAGCTGAAAGATCCTTCTTATTTTCAGGAGTTTTTTTAACATTAATCACATCGGGGAAATTAAAAATATTATCATTTTGCTTTTTCTCCGGCTTTTGCACACAGGAAGTAAGCGCTAATGATAACGTTAACAATAGTGCGGGTAATAGTTTTTTCATTTTTGACTCGTTTTGTGATTTTTGGAAATTCATCTGTAAATATATAAAAAAAAGTCTATTTATAAACGAATAAACAGACTTTTTCTTATTTGTGTGAAACTTTTCCGGCTATTTCGTCCAGATTAGCAAAACTCCTGCAGCGGTGTTAAATTGACTATATTGCGAAGGAATTTCAGCTGAGTTTTTGTAAAATTCAATTCCAATCACACTATCAATACTAACTATAGCTTCAATGGGTAAGGGTGAAGTATCGCATCCCTGATCATAACGGATTCCGTCAACAATTATTGTTACTGTGGAAGTTCCATTTATTCCAACTCTCGCATATCTGTTAAATACTTGACCATTTTGATTAATTGCTAGTTGTGTAAAATTAAGTATCAATTGTCGTATCGAAGTAATTTCATATTTCTTGAAGTCATTTAATGTTAAGAATTGACCGTTTCCGTTTTGTTTGCGTTCATAAAATCCAGCGGTCTGTAATATTTTTTTGTCTTTTTCAGAAGTAACAATTACATCATCTGTGTAATGCGGAACGGGGGTTAAAATTACTTTTAACTTTGTTGGGGTGTTTTTCTTTAACCTAATTGGGCCAAGTATTGCCCCGTCATAAGTTATTTTTTCAATCGAAATTTGAACAAATTTGCCCGATATATTGTCGAAAAAAAAGTTCCCTGATGAATCTGTAATAGCTAATGAAGTAATTTCTTTATCTAGTTCACTCAGTAAAACAATACAACCTTCTATTGGTTTGTTTGTTTCAATTTCTATTACTTTCCCCCCTACCTGCTTCGACTGAGCAAAAAGTGAAGTAATTACTATAATAAGTATAAAACTTGCTTTGTAAACTTTTTCCATAAAATCTCCCACCATTGATTTTGATAATCATATAATAGAGCTCAATTCTGGTAAAAAGTTACAAAATGAATGAAAAAAGCTATTTCAGATTGAAACAGCTTTAGTATAAAAATTATTATATAGTAGTTTTAGTGTAATATTCTTGCAACCGGATAGCGTTTGTGAGTCTTCTCATAATATGGAGAATTTTTGTAGATAAAATCGAGTTGAGCCCGCTGATTTTTCCTGAATTTTTCATTCGATTTTTGTTTTACTTCAAATTTTTCTCTCAGACCAGGAATTTCTTCCAGAAGTTTTATTGCTTTTTCTTCAAAAACATAAGTTGAAAAATATTCGCGTTGGTCCAGACAAGCATCAAAAAAGTTCCATCTGAAAAATGAATCGGGAGCTTCAGGTTCCAGAACATTTACAATGTATCGATTCGATTTTTGATTAACCGCAACAATCATATCTCCTTTGAAGTATTGAATTTTCTGAATTTCTTTTCGTGTGGTAACTTTTGTATGAAAGAAGTGACCGTTATGAGGTCTGGAGTAAGATTTTAAGTCTGTTATGTAATAAACTTCACATTCAATTATCGAATCTTGCTCAAGTATTTCGAATTCAATATTGTTGAGTTTGAGTCGTTCAATTGCTTCACTCCAGGCTTGCGGAATAATATATTTTTTGGGAGCTGTAATTTTTTTAGAAGGATTATATTCTGTGTAATATTTGATTTTTTCTTCAAACTTATCGTTGTGATCATAATAAAATCTGTCTAACCCGGTAAGCATACTCTTTTTATATTTTCCCCGGTAACCTTTAAAATTTATCAGAGAAAACTTTTCTTTATCAAGTTTCCAGTTAAGTATAAATTCTTTTTGCGTTTTTATTTCTTCATTTACCCTGGCAATTACTGAATTTATTTCACTAGAATTTTCACTGGAATATTCTGCAAGTGCAGTGATAAAATTATAAACAGATTTTACTCTGTCTTTATATTCTTTGAAAATATGGTTCTCTGTCATAAAACAGAAATTATTAAATAAATTAGTATAACCGGTTGAAAAACGTGGTGAAGGAATATAATTAATGAACCCTTTTTCATAAGGTGTTTTGCCAATTGAAGCAATGTAGGGAATCATTTCATATTTTCCTTTTGCCATTCGTCTGTAAAGATCAGGAACCATTTTATTTTTGAAATATTTTCCTGCAGCCGGGTGCATACTTGCCGGATTTTGAGCAATAAGAGTAATTACATATTGATGATCTGAACCATTTGTTGTGTGGGTATCGAGAAAAACCTGTGGTTCCCAGGTGCGAAATGCTTTAACAAGTGAGCGGGCATTTTTAGTATCCAGTTTTACAAAATCACGATTCAGATCAAGATTTCTTCCATTTCCTCTGAATCCGGCCTCATAAGGAGTATCTTGATTTGCTCTGTTAAATGCGCTGCGGTTTAACGTTCCGCCCGGACTGTAAATCGGAACTATGCAAAATACAAGATTTTCCAGTAAGGCAAGTTTGTTATTTTTATCTGTTAAAAGATCCATTGCAAATTGTATACTTGCATCCATTCCGCAAGGCTCGCCGGGATGAATTCCGTTATTTATAAATACCACGGTTCTATTTTTTCTCTTCACAGATTCAGGATCAAAATCGGAATCGCCTGAAATGATAAAGAGATGAAGCGGTTTTCCGATATCTGTTTTCCCCACTTCAATCAACTTTGCCTTATCAAAATTGGAATCAAGAATCTTATAAGCATCTATAATTTCGTTATAAGTTAAAGTAATATTTTTTTCATATTTCAGGTTGATTTTTGAGAGGTCTGACTGTGAAAAAAGTTGAGTTGAAACTAAAAGAGTCAGAATTATAACTAAGATAAATTGTGATTTAATTTTCATTTTTTCTCCGGTTTATAAATCGGGTAATTCAACTTAGCTAATATTACAGAAAAATAAAACAGCATAAATATGTAGCTTTTTGATCTGTTTAAGAAGTTTAACTAAAAAAGAAAAAAGAGATATCGATAGTTTATTTGTGTAAAACAGGCTAAAATCTAGGAAAATAGTAGGAAAAGAAAAGTTTTAACAAAAACTTAACAATTTCTTAAAGTGCATTTAACATTAAACATTCTTTTATTTGGACGTTCTTTTGGAAGGAGAACTAACAATTACATTATATAAATGGTTGGAGAGATGAAAAACAAACTACTTTTTACTTTTTTATCTGCCTTTATTTTTTTTGGCGGACTTACTTTTGGTCAGCTTGAAGATCTCAAAATAAGCGGGCATTGGTTCCTTAATTTTAAGGCCGGAAAGAAAAAAACAGAAGATATTAACAAGTTTGATATTACCAGAGGTTATTTGAATATTGAAAAATCTCTTGGTAACGGATTTTCCGCTCGATTAACTCCTGACATTACTCTTGATGAAGAGGGAAGTGATGCAGGTAATGTTGAACTGAGATTAAAGTATGCTTATCTGAAATACAAATTTGATGATTTTGCTTTTTTCACAAATCCTTATTTTGAAGTTGGTGTTGTTCATCGTCCGTTTTTCGGATTTGAACAGAAAATAAATCCGTACCGTGTGCAGGGAAAGATGTTTATGGACAGATTCAAAGTAATTGGTACAACCGATTACGGAATTTCATTCTTTGCGTTGCTGGGCGGAAAGCTTGATAAAAAGTATCAGAAAGAAGTGAGCAAAGCTTATCCGGGTAAATATGGAAGTTTTTCAATTGGTATTTATAATGGCGGCGGTTATCACGCTATTGAAGAAAATAAAAACAAAACAATTGAAACCAGATTAACAGTTCGTCCTTTATGGTCAGTTTTACCAAATCTGCAGCTAACTTATTTTGGAGCTTTTGGTAAAGGCAACACAGCTGAAATGCCTGATCTTGCAGTGCACGCGGGAGTTTTAACTTTTGAGCATCAGAAGTTTACTTTGATAGGTCAATATTACACCGGTGAAGGAAACTCAGCAGGAACAGCAATTATTAACAGCAATACCTCTCACGACCAGAAAGGTTATTCGTTATTTGCAGAGATTAAAGTTCTTCCTAAAAGACTAGCAATTTTCGGAAGATATGATAATTTCACAAAAGAGAAATCAAAAGATGAAGAGCATAAGGCAATTGTTTTTGGAGCTGCCTATAAATTGAATAAAGGTGTTAAACTTGTTGCAGATTTTGATGCAAGTAAAAAAGATAATGCCGCTTATGATGATAATTCAATGTTTAAAGTTTCATTGGAAGTAAAGTTTTAATTAAAAAATCCGGCTCAGGCCGGATTTTCTATTTCTATAAAACCTTGTAAAAATTTGACTGCTTTTCCGCTTATGAAAACTCTCTCTCCAAGATGCTCACAAAATAATTCTCCCTTTCTTTCAGATAACTGAAACGCGTGAAGTTTATTTTTTTTAAGTCTCTCAGCCCAAAAAGGAATAAGATTAGTGTGTGCAGAACCTGTTACAGGATCTTCATTTATACCAACCTGAGGAGCAAAAAAGCGTGAAACAAAATCTGAGTTATCGCCCGGTGCAGTGCAGATAAATCCGTGTGCATCTATCTTTAACAGTTCGGCAAAATCTGGTGAAAGATTTATTATATCTTTTTCCGATTCAAACAAAAGAACATAATCGCGTGATTTGTAAATTTCAATTGGAGTATTTCCTAAAGCTTCTGCCAGTCCGGCCGGAGCTTCACTTTTCTGCGGCATTCGTGCCGGAAAGTTGAGTGTAATCAAATCATTCTCTTTTGTGACTCTCAGCTCTCCACCCATTGATTGAAATTTTAATTCTTCCTTTTCAGGAGCAATAAAATTGAAAATAACATAAGTGGTGGCAAGAGTTGCGTGACCGCATAATTCTATTTCAACTTTTGGCGTGAACCATTTTATCTCAATGAATTCACCTTTGTTAACAAAAAAAGCTGTTTCTGACAAATTATTTTCAGCAGCAATTTTTTGCATAATTTCATTTTCCGGCCAAAATTCCAACGGACAAACAGCAGCCGGGTTTCCGCCAAATGCTTTGTCAGTAAAAGCATCTATCTGGTATACAGGTATTTTCATAACCTCTCCTTTAACAAAGAATCCTGCAAAGCAGGATTCGTAAAATTTATTCAGGAAGTTTCTCTGTTGGATATTCTTTTCTGAAATCGATCCAATATTTTTTTATTGTTGATTTAACTTCTCTGTGAAGAAAAAGTAATCCAAGCAGATTTGGAATAGTCATAAAGGCTATTGTTATTCCCGACAATGTCCATATTATTGTTGTATCAGTAAAAGCTGCAAGGAAAAATGCAACAATATAAACCACTCTGTAAGCTATAACCGATTTTGAACCAAACATATAAGTTATGGCTCTGTCGCCGTAATATGACCAGGAAATTGCTGTTGAAAAAGCAAATAGAAGTAATCCGATGGAAACTATATATTGTCCGTAATTTCCTATAAATCCTTGTTTAAAAGCTTCTGTTGTAAGTGGTGCACTATGCATCAGAGATTTTCCTTTGAAAATAAAATTATTATCTTCGGCGGGCTTTCCTTCTTCAATTTTTATTACACCGGAATACAAATCTTTTTCTTTATAAACTTTAATATCTTCTGCTAAAGAGCGTGCGTGTATAACGGAAATGTTATTTTTTATTTCTCCGTTTTCTATCTGTAAATCACCGCTAAAAAGCTGAAGTTCGGAACCATTGTTAAGAAAATCAAAAAGTTCCTGTTTATCATTTTCAGCGGAAATATCGTAAGTCTTGGCAAGAACATTCATATCTGCGTTCTGAAATACATTATCTATCTTTTTATTCCATACTCCCGAAGCAAGAAGAGTTAAACCTGTGAGAGTACAAATGATAATTGTATCAATAAAGGGTTCGAGAATTGAAACAAGTCCTTCTGAAACAGGTTCGTGAGCGCGGGCAGCAGCATGAGCAATTGGGGCAGAACCTTGTCCGGCCTCATTTGAGAATAATCCGCGATTTACACCACGATTAAAAGCATAGGCAATTGTTGCACCCAAAAAACCGCCGGTTGCGGCTGAGCCGGAAAAAATTTGTGAGAAGACAGAAATAAAAGAAGGTACTATATTTTCGTAATTAAATATAATTACTGAAAGTGCGCCTAAGAAATAAATTACAGCCATTGCAGGTACAAGTTTTTCAGTAACTTTGGCAATTCTTTTTATACCGCCTATAATTACAAAACCTAAAATAACAGCAAGTACTGCACCAGTCACAATTTTATTAATTCCAAAAGTTGAAAACATTGCATTGGCAATACTGTTTATTTGCGGAAGACTTCCGGTTCCGAATGAAGAAAGCACTGTTGAGAAGGCAAAGAACGCTCCCAGCCAGGCTCCGGTTTTTATTACTTTTCCATTACTAAGTTTAATGTTCAGGCGTCTTTTCATAAAAAACATTGGTCCGCCTGCAATAGTACCGTCCTGAGTTTTTTCACGATATTTGTGTGAAAGTGTAACTTCTACAAATTTGGTTGTCATACCAAGCATTGCAGTTACAAGCATCCAGAAAAGTGCTGCCGGTCCGCCAAGATGAATTGCAAATGCAACTCCGGCAATATTACCGGTTCCAACCGTTCCTGATAACGCTGTTGTTAAAGCCTGAAAATGAGATGTGTCACCCACATCATCTTTTCTGTCAAATTTACCTTTTACAATTTTTATTGCGTGTCCAAAATATCTTACCTGAGGAAATTTAAGATAAAAAGTAAAAAATACACCTGTCCCCAAAAGCAGATAGACAAACCAGTCCGAGCTACCGATAAATCCGTCAATAGTTATTAAAATCTCATTTAGCTGTTGCATACTCTCCCTAAGTTTTAAGTTGATAGCAAAAAATACTTTCAATAGAAGCATTTTAATCTGATGATGTACAAAATAAAAAAATGAGGCGGGTTTTAAAATTAATTTTTGAGAAATAATTGAGGAATTCAAAAAAAATCCCGGCAGAACCGGGATTGAAATGAGTTATCTGTAAACACCAACTCCGACGATAAAGTTACCTTCCCGGGTGTTTATTTTTTTAACGTAGGAAATTTTTCTTGAGGCTTCGTGATCTCCTGGTCTGGGCCACATATATTCTACCCAGCCTTTTTTTCCTACCCGGGCTGTGTCAATTATTTCGCGAATTATAAATTTTCCTTTTGCATCTGTGTAGTTATAAAGATTTGTTTCTTCTAAATTCGGGAAAGGGGGATGAACAAGAAGAGTACATGTTTAATC
>JBGRQB010000039.1:0-26298 GCA_041725875.1 Rhodothermaceae bacterium | reverse complement strand
CTCTTCCTAAAATCCATTCTCCCGGATTGGAAGTTTCAACAGCTTCGGCAACCATAAAAATTACATCATCCCAGTTTTTTGCTTCGCGAAGTTTTAAAATCTGGCGCGATTTTCCATAACCTGTAAAGTGTGCATGACTCTCAATTAATCCCGGCACAGCCAGTCTTCCTTTAAGATCCACAACCTCTGTACTGTCACCGATAAGTTTGTTAATGTCTGCTTTATTTCCCACAGCCATTATTGTATCCCCTTTAATTGCAATTGCTTCTGCCTCGGGGTAATTGTCGTCAACCGTAACAATTTTGCCATTTGTTAAAACCATATCAGCGGTTATTTTCTTTTCTTCTTTTTGACAAGAGACCAATAAACTTGCAAAAGTTAAAATCAGTAAAAATGATATAATTTTTGATTTCATTTCAGTTTACCTGTTTTTATTTACATTTTTTCCAGTTCTGTTTTTTCGCTTTTCTTTAATCCTTTAACAACAAGGTTATATGAATCATCAATCCATCCGAAAATATCCTGATCAGTTGCATTTCCTTCAAAATAGATTGAATTCCAATATTTTTTATTCATATGCCATCCCGTTTTAATCTGCTCATACTCTTCACGAAGTTCTATTGCCTTTTCAGGATCACATTTTATATTGATGAAATGAGGCGGGGTAAGATTACTTAAACAAAACATTTTGTTCATCACTTTATAAACCGGAGTTTCTTCATCAAACGGATAAGATTCGGTTACTCCCTTTTTTTTCAAACAATATTCCTGCACCATTTCCAGATCCATTTCACTCTCCTGCACGTCTAAATTTCCAAAATAAATATATATAAAGTACTTAAATAAACGGAAACTTATCCATATATTTATATGTATATCTACAAACGTAATAATTAAGGTACATCCCGATGAAAAATATTCTCCTTGCACTTGTTATTCTTCTTGCATCTTCCAGTTGTAAAGCCCAAACCCGAGACGATATAATAGAACAGAACGCAAAAATTGATACAAATGCAGTTATTCTGCCTACAGAAGATTTACCCACAGTTGGTGTTTTAATTACAAAAATTTTAGATAATCATCACTTCAGAGAAAACAATATAAACGATTCTCTTTCATCCGTAATTTTTGATAATTTCATAAAAGCTCTTGATAACAATAAAATGTATTTTCTGGAAAATGATATAGCTGAGTTTGAAAACTTCCGTTTTCAGCTTGATAACGATCTTTTTAAAGGAAATCTTGAAGCACCTTATGAAATTTTTAATATTTATAAAAAGCGTCTGACAAACAGAATTGAAAAAATTAAAGATGTTCTGGCGCACGATTTTGATTTCACCAAAAAAGAGTTTTTTATTCCAAACAGAAAAGAAGAAACCTGGCCTAAAACTATGGCTGAACTTGATGAAGTTTGGAGAAAAAGATTAAAAAATGAAGCTCTTAATCTTAAACTTGCAAAAAAAGAAACAGAAAAAATAAAAGATATCCTTAACAAAAGATATCAGAGTTATCATAAAATTATTCTGCAATATCGCGCAGAAGATGTATTTCAGCTTTTTGTTAACTCATTCGGATTGGCAATCGATCCGCACACGAGTTATATGTCAGCAAAAACTTCAGAAGATTTCAAAATTGATATGAGTAAATCTCTCGAAGGTATCGGCGCAACGCTTCGTTATAAAGATGATTACACAACTGTTGTTTCAGTTGTTCCGGGCGGACCCGCATTTAAATCAGGCCAGATTAAAGCAGATGACAAAATTGTTTCTGTCGGACAAGGAGAAGATGGTGAAATGGTTGATGTAATCGGCTGGAGAACAGATGATACGGTTCTTCTTATAAGAGGTAAAAAAGGAACCAAAGTTCGTCTCGAGCTTCTTCCCGGCGATTCAACTCCCGATATGCCGACAAAAACAGTTCTTCTTGTAAGAGATAAAGTAAAACTTGAAGAACAGAAAGCTCAGAAAGAAATAATTGAAATAGAAGAAAATGGTAAAATTTCACGAATCGGCGTTATAAAAGTTCCTTCATTTTATGCTGATTTTGAAGCACGCGCCAGAGGCGATAAAGATTACACAAGCACAACCCGCGATGTAAAACGACTTCTTAACGAATTAAAAGCTGATAAAGTTGACGGTGTTTTGGTTGATATGAGAAATAACGGCGGCGGTGCATTAACCGAAGCTATTGAACTTACAGGTTTGTTTATTAAAGACGGCCCTGTTGTTCAGGTTAAAAACTCAAACAGAATTGTAGAAGTTGGTCAGGATCCTGATCCGGAAATAGTTTATGGCGGTCCGCTTGCAGTTCTGGTAAATAAATACAGCGCTTCTGCTACTGAAATTTTCTCCGGTGCAATTCAAGATTACGAAAGAGGAATTGTTATTGGCAACACAACTCACGGAAAAGGAACCGTTCAAAGTTTAATAGATTTACGACGTTTTATCAGAAATCCAAAGCATAAGCCGGGACAAATAAAACTCACAATCGCAAAATATTACAGAATTACAGGAAGTAGTACACAGCATAAAGGTGTTGTACCCGATATCCACTTCCCTGACCTTCTTGATGCTTCCGAATATGGCGAAAGTTCTTATCCTTCCGCACTTCCGTGGGATTTAATAAATGCCACAAACTTCACAAAATTTGGTGAACTTTCAGCAATTATTCCTCAACTGGAAGAAAAACACAGCAAAAGAATATTGGATAATCACGAATTTCAATATATAATGGAAGACATTGAGTATTATAGAGAAAACAAAGACAAAAAATCTTTTTCATTAAATGAAGATGTGCGAAAAGCTGAAAGAGAAAAAATGAAAAAGAAACGTGAAAAACGTGATGAAGAAAGAGCTTTAAGAAGCAATATTAAAGTTCCTCAAAAAGATGAAGTAAAGAAAAAAGTTAAAAACCTTAGAGTAGACGATCCGTTTTTAGAAGAATCAGGACATATTCTTTCCAATTTTATATCATCCCTGAAGAAGTAAATTCCATTTAAAATAAAAAAAAGGAATCAGATTACTGATTCCTTTTTCTCTCTTTTTATTAATCTTCCTAATTAGAAAGAAAAAATTTCAATTTTTCCGATCTTCTCATAATTCTGAAAATCGGTTTTATCAACCTTTCAGCCTGTTCAATAGTGTAGTTTCCAAAATCGGGATAATCGTAATATTTTGTTAAGGCTTTTATCGACTTACAAATAATATCACCCAGATTATTCTTTTCTGCAAAAATTTCTGCCGGAAGCAGAAAAACCAGATCAAAAGCAGCAATTTCTGCAATTTCCATTAATTCTCTGTAGTTCAAATCATATAAATCAAGACCGTCGCCGTAAAATCCTGATTTTTGCCTTGCGTCAAATTCATATTGCATTCTTTCTGTCAACAACATGATTGCAGCGCTTGTTGGAATCTTAATTTCGATCATAATACACCTTGTACAATCAATTAGAGTAATAATCATTCAGTGCCGATATTATCGATACTTTCACCGATATAATTAATAGATGATCAGTTTCAGTAAATGTTTTCAATAACTTCGTGAATCCCGACTTTGAAAAGCTTTAACAAAAAAGCCTTCTGTTTTATTGTTTTCGAGATTCTATCTCTTCAACCAGTTTTTTGATTTTTGAACTGTTCACCTGATTTACACGATATGAAATTTCAACAAATTCATCTTCGTAATTCACCGAAGTAACATCAGCAAGAGAATGAATTTTTGCTATGGTTTTAGAATCTGTAATACTCAACTTCAGATGCTGTTCACCATAGTTTTCTTCATATATTTCAAGTAAGCGTTCTTTAAGAGCCGAGATATTGATCCCTCTTTCGGCAGATATTAAAATACAATCGTTGTATTTGGCCTTAATATAATCTATTCGACTTTTATCTTCAAGTGCATCTACTTTATTAAATACTTTAATTTGCATTTTTTTGCTGCAGCCAAGTTCCTTCAAAGTATCATCTACCACTTTCATATGATCTTCAAAAAACGGATTTGTCACATCAATAACGTGCAGAATTACATCGGCTTCATTTACAACATTAAGCGTACTTTTAAATGATGCTATTAAATTGTGAGGAAGTTTTCTGATAAATCCTACAGTATCACTGATGATAATTTTTTTCTTTTTGGCAACTTCAAATGAACGGGTTGTGGAATCGAGAGTTGCAAAAAGCTTGTTTTCAGCCAAAACTCCTGCATCTGTAAGCAAATTAAGCAAGGTTGATTTTCCGGCGTTTGTATAACCCACAAGAGACGTCGTAAGAAATGTTTCTCTTTTCGCGCTTTTTACTTCTTGTCTAGATTCAATTTTACCAAGCTTCTCTTTTAACTTTGAAATTCTGGTTCTAATTAAACGACGGTCAGTTTCGATCTGTGTTTCACCCGGTCCTTTTGTACCAATACCGCCATACTGCTTGGAAAGGTGAGTCCACATTCTTGTTAAACGAGGCAGCATATATTGAAGCTGTGCAAGTTCAACCTGCGTTTTTGCTTCTTTTGTACGCGCGTGAGCTGCAAAAATATCGAGTATTAATCCGGAACGATCAACAATTTTTTTATCAATCATCTTTTCAAGATTACGAACCTGGTTCGGACTAAGATCATCATCAAAAATAATGAGATTCACATCATTCATTTCAACAAGTTCGGCAATCTCTTCTACCTTTCCTTTACCTATGTAGAATGCCGTATCTATTTTTTGTCTGTCCTGAACCACTTTAAAAAGCGTTTCTGCACCGGCTGTATCGGCAAGCATTTCCAGTTCATCCAGATATTCATCAATTCTGTCTCTGGAAACATTAGGTGTTCTTATTGCAACAAGAATTGCTCTTTCAACTATTTTTTTATCTATCTCTATCATAATTTCCTTTTGTTAAATGGCGGCAAGATCTTTTTTAACTCCGCGCGCAACAAACATTTCAACAAGCGCAACGAAAAGAGCCGCAATTAAAAAGTATTGCCAAAGTTCTGTTCCGGTTCTGTTTTTATTGATAATCTCGTCAAAATTATCGTTTAAATCGGCAGCAATTGAAACTCCTTTGGGATTAATTTCTTTCCCTAATTTTTCCAATTCACCTTTTGTTAAAAATCTCAAATCTGTTTCAGACGGATCGAAATTTACTGAAAAATAATCAATTAGTTTATTATTTGAGTAAAATTTATAGTTTCCTATTTTTTCTGCGCCGGAATATTCGTAAAACTTTTTACCATAATTTCCGTTTGTATTTACAAACTCTTCTCCATTATCAGGATAAACAACTTTAAAACTGTTATTTACAATTTTATTGTAATCCAGCATAATTTTTTCTCCCGCAGTTACCTGATTATCTTTTTTAACTTTGGTTCCGCAATACATCAGAATTTTATTTATCACAGGAGCAAAAATTCCTTTTACAGGAAAATTACTGAAAGAGATTTCAGGAGAGATAGAAAAGAGCAAAATCTTCCCTTTTTTTGTTTCTTTTTCAAGTAAAACCGGTGAACCATCCAGCAAAGAAATTATTTTATCAGCCGATGGATCTGGTTTTATTTTAATATATTTTTGCAGCACAGGTGAACTGAATTTCAATTTTTCTTTTGCAAAGAGATCATTAAAAACAGGATGCCTGAAATCAACTTTTTCAAAATAGCCGTTAATTCCGCCAGCCGGATGATTAATTGAAATGACTGAAAATTTTCCGACAGAAGCTAAAAACTTATTAATTTTTTCCAGATTTGGAGTTGAGGAAACAAAATAAACCAGATTTCCTCCATCCTGCAAATATTTTTTTATCTCTTTTGAATCATCTATATTTTTGTTTCCGACAAGAAAAACAACGTCGAAATTTTGCAGTCTTACATAATTTAATTTGTCTGAAGATTTAACCGTGAGTTCCGTTTTATAGGAAGAAACCTGTTCATCCAGAACTGTTTCAATAAAACGTGTATCATAAGGATTATCTCTCAAAATAAGCACTTTCAGTTTTTCAGGCACAATAAAAGAAAGATAATTTCTGTTGTCAGTCTGAATTACATCATCTTCAAGCTCAACAAAAGCGTTAATTAATCCTGTATTTTCAAGAAGCGTTTCAAACTCCAGTAAAACTTTGCCGTTTGCTTCTATATCAAAACTTTTTTGCGCTTTTCTAACGCCGTTAATAAAAAGTGAAGCAACTTTACCGGTTAATTTATTAGATGTGGTGTTATAGATTTCTGCAGAAAAATTGATTTTTTTCCCTTTTGTGAGGATTTTGTTTTCGAGTCTGAAATTTGTTACCGCCAGATTATCAATATTTTCAAAATCTGCATTTACAAGAAAAACCTTAACTTTTTCATCTGTAAATTTTAAATCGTAAATATTTTTAATCAGATTTTTTTGAAAATCGCTGACAATGTAAACTTCTTTTAACAGATTTTGTGATTTCTCTGTAATTTCAATTGCCTGTTGCAAAGCTCTCTTAAAATCACTTTTTCTGCTGCTAGTTTCAAGCTGATCAAGAAAAAGATCGAGTTCTTTTTTGCCGGAAATTTCTGACAGTCTTTTACCTGAAAAAGTTATAACGGAAACCTCGTCGCTCTCTTTAAATTTTTGGACTAAACTTTTAACGCGCGTCTTTACCTGATTAAATCCCGAACCTTTTTCATTTTTTAACTGTAGACTAAAACTGTCATCAACCAGAAAAACAACCGAGGATTTTGTTGATGAATTATTTCCGATTGTAACTGTTTCAAGAGTGGGGCGCGCAAACGCCATAACAAGAAGAATAATTAATAACGTTCGTAAAAAAAGAAGGAGCCATTGTTTCAGTTTTACTTTTCTGATTTTGTTTTTCTGAATTTCTTTCAAAAACATCAAAGTACTGAATTCAACATTTTGAACCTTACGAATATTAAACAGATGAATAATAAGGGGCAAGGCTGCTGCAAAAATTCCAAACAATATGGCCGGATTCAGAAATGTCATTTATCAGATAATACTTCCTCATAATATTTTATGACTTTATCAGTTAAAACTTCCAAGTCAAAATTTTCAACTGCTCTTTTTCTTGCATTGTTCCCAAACTCTTTTCTCTTTTCTTCAGAACCAATTAGCAATTCTGTTTTTTCCGTTAATTCTTCAACATTATTTTTTTCAAAGAAATAGCCGGTTTCATTATCAACAATAATATCAAGCACTCCGTCAGATTTTGTACCTACGCAGGGTTTTGCCATAGACATTGCCTCAACAAGCGCAATTCCAAAAGCTTCGGAATGTGATGGAAAAACAAAAATATCAAGCGAAGCAAGAACATTTGGAATATCTTTTCGGAACCCGGTAAAAATAACATTTTCGGAAAGTCCCAAATCAATTGACATCTGTTTTATTTTTAATCCGTAATTATCTTCTCCGGCACTCGGGTCACCCACAATCACAAATTTCAGGTTTTGATTTTTTTCAACCAGCTTTTGCGCCGAAAGCAAAAACTCTTCGTGTCCCTTGCCGTGCGATAATCTGGCAAGCATTCCTATTGCAAGTTCGTTATCGGCAATGTTTAATTCTTTTCTCACCGGCGCGCCGTCAAAAAACTCAGGTGCATATTTTACGGTATCAACTCCGTTGTGTAAAAGTTTTATTTTTTCAGGTGTTAGCGGACAAGTATCCAGCAAGTTTGTTTTTATGATATTAGATATTGCCAGAACATAGTTTACACGTTTATATAAAGCTGTGTGCAAAAAATCTTTTTTAATAATAAATGAACCCATTTGCTTTGTAAGAAAGAGAGGGCAATCGGAACCGGTAAATTGAAGAGCAGGAACCAGAGTCCATAGATCTTTTGAGTACTGCGTATGAATTACATCAAATTTATTTTTTCTTAGAAAAGCAGAAAGCTTAATTATTTCAACAGGATGAAAATAACTTCCGGCTTTAACCGTATGAACTTTTACATTTTTATTTAAACAATCTTTATGAATATCGGAATCAGGATAAGCTAAAAGTTGAACATCAAATCCGCGTTTCATTAACTGCAATGCTGAAGTAACTGAAAACATTTCCAGTCCGCCCCAGCTTTTTGATAAACAGGATATTAAAATTTTCATTAGTAAATCTTCTGTATTTGTGCGCCTTTAAAATAGTGAACCAGTATTTCATCAAATCTGTAGCCTTGCTCTCCCATAACTGCTGCGCCTATCTGACAAAGACCAACTCCGTGTCCCCAACCAGCACCGTAAAGTGTAAATTTTTGCGGAACCGAATTTTCAATTTCAGATTTTTCAACAATAAAAGCAGAGCTGTATAAATGTGATTCTGATAAAACTCTTCTTATTTCAAGTTCTTTTCCAATTATTTTTGTCTTTTTTGTTCCGACAATTTTAAGTTTTATGAGTCGCCCCGAATCACCTCTTTCAACAGGAATTAAATCAACAATTTCTCCAAAATCTTCACCTGTTTTTTTATTTATCAAACCAGATAATTCTTCCTGTGTAAAGCTTGTTTCCCAGCGGTAAAAATCATGAGTCTGGCGATCAAACGAAATTAACACCTGAGATAAAACTGCTTCATCCGTACAATTGCAAAACGAAACCGGTTTATTTTTGATCCACTTTCTAACATTAAATTCATTACTGAAATCTGTATTGTATCCGTCAGGTTCAAATTTATAATCAGATATTGAGGAAAGATATTCTGTTTTTTCGTTACTCCATACATTTTCAAAAGACTCTGAAATTCCGCCGCAACATTTTGAAAAACGTGTGTCGCAAACTTCATCATCATATTTAAGAACCATTCCGTATGTTTCTCTTATTGCATTTCTTACACTTTGGCTCTGCACCTTAGTTAAACCCTGATAGCGCTGACAATGATCATCTGCGCAAACATCAAAATTTTTATGATCGTCTCTGTCGTACCATTTTATCAACTCTTCTTCCGTATCGATAAACTCAACAGCCTTACTCTCATTTGCTTCACCTTCCTTATTAATTTGCGCAAAAAGCCAGCTTCGGGAAATTATTGCATGAGCTTTAAGAAATTCAATTGAAGCGTTCGGACTCATTTCCGAGGAGATGACACTTGTGAGATAATCTTCTGCTGAAATTTTATTTATGGCTGTTATTTTATTGTTTTCTACCAAAAATTTAAGAGCTCCTGAAAATCTCTGATTTTCTTTTTGTTCCCAGTGAAACTTCTTTCCGATAGTTACATTTTTAAGAATAAATGTTTCTCTTTCCTTTTCTCCCGGATAAAAAATAATCTCGTCATTAACATTTAATATTATCTGTTTTTCATCGGAGATAACAATGTTATTATTTTCTGCTGTTGCAGTATATTTTCCGCTGAAGATTCTTTCCGAGCCGCGTATGTGAAAATATCCGTCAAGCTCAAATCTTATTTTCTCATCGGCCAGAATTGCTACATCTATTTTTGGTTCAGTCATTGATAAGTCGTTCCTTTTAAAAAAATACCAAGAAACAATTATTACTTATTTAATAAAGAAAGTGCAAGTTTCTTTTTTCTTAATTATATTCCTTCAGGCAATTTTTTAATAAGGGCAAAGGGCGCTATGTTACATAATGCAAAAAAGGCATTTTTTATATGTCTCACGTTTATTTATACTTTCGGGCAATCTGCCCAAGATTTAATAATTACAGAAATTCTTTTTAATACCGGCATTTCCAATGTTGAGTTTGTAGAGATATTTAATCCCTCTTACACAAAAAGTTTTGATCTCGCTTTTCTCAGTTTTCAATATTCTACATCAAATGTTGAAAGCTTATCGCTCCGTTCCGGCAGTCAGCACCTTCCTCCCAGAACTTATGCGGTAATTTTGGAAAAGGATTACGATTTTGAAAATAACATTCTCGGAATCGATTCTGCTGCCGTTGTGCTTACTACTTCCGATAATGCTTTTGGCTGGTCGGGGATGGCAAATTCTTCTGACAGAAAAATAGTTTTGCTTAACTCGCAAGACACACTGGATTCTCATACTTACACGGCAGATAATGCTAAAAATTTTTCAGATGAAAGAGTTTTTCTTGATAAGAATACAGCGGAAAACTGGAAGAATTCACTTACGGAGTTTGGAACTCCGGGAAGAAAAAACTCCAACGCTCCGCTTGATTACGATTTGGAAGTGAAATTTACAGATCATTTTCCGGAACAACCTTTATATGAAACTCCTTTTACAATTAATTATCAAATTACAAACAAAGGAACCAAAGATATTCAGGGCGTTTCGCTGAAAATATCTGTTGATTTAAACGGCGATTCAGTTTCACAATCAAACGAAATTTTACTTCAGAAATTTATAAGCAATCTTAAATTTGATGAAACCGTTTTAGGTGAAGCTCTTTTTAATAATATCTATCACGGAAAACGAATTTTTATTATTGAAGCTGAAAACGGAAAAGACCAGAATCAGAAAAATAATTTAGATTTTCGGGAAATACGAATTGTTAAGCCGGTCTGCAAATACAACGATATTGTTGTTAATGAAATTATGTCGGCACCGCAAAGTGAAGAGCCTGAGTGGATAGAACTTTTTAACAAATCGGAACAATCGATAAATATTCAGAACTGGTCATTTAGTGACAGAAACTCATCTGTTATTATCACAAACAAAGAGTACATAATTAACCCGGGAGAATTTCTTGTTATAGCAAAAGATGATTCCTTTCTCGATTTTTATTCCGGCAATATAAAATCGCTAATCTGTAATTTTCCCTCGCTAAACAATTCAGAAGATGAAATTGTAATTCGCGATTCTCTTAATCTGACAATTGATTCGCTGACTTATTATAGTGAATGGCACAACAACCAAAGAGGAAAATCTATTGAGCGAATTGATGCGGAAATAAACTCAAATAATTATTCCAACTGGAAAGGTTCTAAAAAGAGAGGCACGCCGGGAATTATCAACAGCGTATCTAAAAAAGATTATGATATAAAAATCGACTCACTTTTTGTTAACCCGAATCCTCCCGAGTTAAATCAAACTATTTCTCTTACTGCTAAAGTGACAAATTTTGGAAAAAACAATTGTGAATATTCTCTTTATCTTTTTCATAATTCTGTCTGCACAGATTCTTTAACACAACTAACCCTGCAATCGGATAAAACAGCTGAAATTACTTTTGCAAAAACTTCAAAACTGATTTCACCTCTGGAAAAATACTCGGTAAAACTTATCAGTAAAACAGATTACGATTCAACTGATAATTTTTTCGAATTGGAAATAAATGCAATCTCTTCCAAAGGAGAAATTCTCTTTTCAGAAATTATGTTTGATCCTGAAGAAAGCAAGCCTGAATGGGTTGAAATTTATAACAACTCTGATTTTCCTGTTAATCTTAAAGGTTGGTCATTTATTAACTATGCCGAAAAATCGTTTCAGAAAAGTGTGATAAATGAGAATGTGATTATTCATCCTGAAGAATATTTTATTTTAACTAAAAACAAAACCGATTTTGAATCCGGGAAAAATGTTATAGAGTTAAACATTGGTTCGCTTGGTAATTCGACTGAAAAATTGAGTATAAAAAATTATAGCAATCAGATTTCAGATTCTGCTTTTTATTCTTCTGACTGGAAAACATTAAAAACTCATTCGCTTGAGCGAATAAATTTCTTTAACAAAAACACCTGGCAAAACTGGCATTTTTCGGTTGATAAAAACAAATCAACCCCGGGAAAGAAAAATTCTGTGTCCGATCTTTCCTCTTATACAGACGGTGATTTACTGATAAACGAAATAATGTATAATCCCGGCAATGACAATGCCGAGTTTATTGAGCTTTATAATCCCGGTTTATTTAACATTGATATCGGCGGGTGGATTATGGCGGAAGGAAATAATAAAACCGTTTTATCTGCAATTAATAGCGAAATATCACCCGGCGGATTTTTTGTTATTGCAAATGATTCTGCAATATTTAATTCTTTCCCCGAACTGAAAAACAAAATAAAAATAAGCAGTTCATTTTCTCTTTCAAATTCATCTGAAACAATTTCAATTTATGATGCATTGGGAAATTTTATTGATTCGGTTAAGTACAGCAGCGACTGGAATAATTCAAATTTCACTTTAACACAAAATAAATCTCTTGAAAAAATTAAAGCTGATTATCATTCAGATGATCCTGAAAACTGGTCAACTTCTGTAAACATAAAAGGTTCAACACCGATGCAGAAAAACAGTATAATTTTGGAAAAAAGTGAAAACGAAACCAGCGGAATTTCAATTTTCCCAAATCCTTTTTCTCCTGACAGTGACGGTTTTGAAGATTTAACGGAAATAAAATTTAATCTTGAGTTTCCTGTCTCGCAAATTATGTTAAGAGTTTTTGATGATAAAGGCAGACTTGTAAACACCATTGAAAATTATTCTGCGGTTGGTTCAAAAGGATCAATTATTTATAACGGAAAAGATGAAAACGGAAATCCGCTCGGGATAGGAATTTATATTTTGCTTTTTGAAGCTTATAATACAAACAACCACACAAACGTTGTTTTCAAAAAACCTTTTGTGGTGGCCAGAAAGCTTTAGTTATCTGATAGTTGAAGGAGTAAAACCAAATCTTTTTCTGAATGCAGTTGAAAAATGAGCTGCACAGCTGTAGCCTGTTATAAATGCTATTTCGGAAATGCTGTTTTCTTTTTCCTGAAGCATTATTCTTGCTTTATCAAGTTTATGCTCAAGCAGATAACCATAAACAGTGTTTCCGAATTCTTCTTTAAATCCTTTTTTAAGCTTAAATTCGTTTAATCCGCTTCTTCTTGCAAGCTGACTCAAAGTTGGAGGATTCTGAATATCTTCTATTAAAATTTCACGTGCAGTGTGAATTCTCTCTTTATCTCCTTTTGAAAAAGAGAAACTCCCGATTCTGTTATCTATCCTGTCGGCAAACAAAATCAGCAGTTCGGTAATTTTAGATTTCAGGTATACTTGTCGGAGTCTCCCCTGCATTTTGCAGTTAATTATCTGCAGCACAATATTTTTCATTTCGGGAGTCACTTTAATATTTTCTTTAATAAGAGCCAGATAATCACGTTTTCCTACAGAATTAAGAAACGGAGAAAAAAGGTCGGCGCAGGTATCTACCAGATTTTCAAAAAAATCCGGTAAAATATGAATGCAGATAAAATAATATTCCTGATCTTTTTGCGAGCGAAAAACTCCCTCGGTGGAATCGCAGTAAAAAAGATTACAATCATCAGGCTGCATAACAACTTCATCGGAGTATCTTTTTATTTTGCCGACTGTGGTTCCTTTAAAATTTACGTGTAATTCTATTGAAGGAGTATCTGTAATTCCGCAAAGAGAAAAATCTTCTTTTGATTTATATGAACCTACATTAATTGCAATTCCGTCAAAAGAAATAACTCTTGCAATTCCACTGGCAAATCTAAAATCAAACTTTCGGATCTTATCATCTATTTTTCCGTTGGAACCATCAGTGTTGTAGTGACATTCAAAAACCTTCTCTTTCATATCACTTGTATGAATTGAATAATACAAAATCCCTCCAGAGTAATAATTATTCCGTTTAACGAAACTTTGTTTTAATACAAATATTTAAATTCGCATCATTAATTTAGAATTAATCCAAATAAAAATACAGGTTTTTATGGAAAACAAGAAAAGAAAAAAGGGGTTTTCCAGATTACTCCAAATTGCAGGTAAAAAGAAATGGCTGCTCACGGCTTCATCAATTCTGGCAGTTATTCATTCAATCTTATCAATAATTCCTTACATTCTGGTTTACTACATTCTTTCCGAGCTTCTGAAACAGCAGCTTAATCAGGATGAAATATGGAGTTTGATAATTTATTCTGTGCTCTCTGTTGCTACGGCTGCGCTTGTTATGTATGTATCAATTGTGCTTTCACACATTGCAGCATTTAACATTTTATATGAACTGAGACGAAAGCTTTCTGAAAAGATAAGCAAATTGCCGCTCGGATTTTTGAACCAAAAAAGCTCAGGAGCATTAAAAAAAATAATATCTGATGATATTGAAAAAATTGAACTTTTTATAGCGCATCAGCTGCCCGATTTAATAAAAGGTATTTCACTCCCTGTTTTGGTGTTAATTTACCTTTTTACACAAAACTGGATTTTGGCAGCAGTTTCATTAATTCCGGTTCCGGTGGGAATGGGTTTAATTATATATTCCTTCAAAGTTTATGGTGAAAAGGAAAGAAAACAATACTTTGATTCTCAGGAAGAGATGAACGGAATTATTGTGGAATATATCCGCGGAATTCCGGTTGTGAAAATATTTAACCAGACTGTAGAATCGTATAAAAAATATAGCGAAACAATTTTCAGATTTCGCGATTTTGTAAATGACTGGATAAAACGTACTTCTCTTCCTTTTTCAATCTGGATGAGTTTTATGTCGAACTCACTGGTGTTAATTTTGTCTGTCGGACTCTATCTTTACTTCGGAAACTCCACAACTCTTCCTGTTTTACTACTCTTCTTTATTTTGGGAGTTGGTTATCTAAAGCCGCTTTTTGTGCTCTCCAACATCGGTTCCCAAATGTATCTTATTTCGGAAGGTGTTGACAGAATTGATAAAATATTATATCACCCTGAATTACCTGAAACTGAAAAATCTGTTAAAGTTTCGGAATTTGATATAGAATTCAAAAACGTCTCCTTTGCTTACGACGAAAAGAATAATGTGTTAACCGATATAAACATAAAGATTCCGCAAAAAAGCATTACAGCACTTGTGGGTCCATCCGGCGCAGGAAAAACAACTATTGCGAGATTAATTCCCCGTTTTTGGGATGTAACTTCCGGTGCAATATCAATTGGAGGAATTAATATAAAATCTCTTAAAACTGATGACCTGATGGAACATGTTTCTTTTGTTTTTCAGGAGAATTTTATGTTTCAGGAAACAATTTATGAAAACATCCGAATGGGAATGGATAAAACTCCCGAAGAAATTTACGCTGCGGCAATTGCCGCTCAGTGTCACGAATTTATTATAAATCTCCCTGAAAAGTATAACACAAAATTTGGTGAAAGCGGAATTCATTTAAGCGGAGGTGAGCAGCAGAGAATTCAGCTTGCCAGAGCAATTCTTAAAGATGCTCCAATAATTATTCTGGATGAAGCAACTGCTTTTGCCGATCCGGAAAATGAATTAAAAATACAGCAGGCTTTCAGTAAGCTGATTAAAGATAAAACCGTAATTATCATTGCTCACAGATTATCCACTATCACAGATTCGGAACAGATTATTGTTTTTGACAAAGGGAAAATCAATTCTGCCGGAACCCATAAAGATCTTTTAGAAAAATCGGAATTGTACAAAAATATGTGGATGGCATATACACAGGCAGAAAACTTTTTAATTAAAGAAAACTCACCAGTAAAACAATATCAGAGATAATATGAAACTTACAGATCAAATAAAAATATTAACCGACGGCGAAACATTGTTCCTGAAAAAATCGACTTTATACAGTTTTATACATTCGCTCTTTATCGGTTCACCAAGCGGGGTTTTACTTATTATTTTGTGGGAATTGTTTGATCCTGCTCCCGATTTAACAACTATTTACGTAACCACCGGTTCACTTTTTCTGATGATGATTATTCAGTTTTTTGTGGCTCACAAAAGTATGATTTACTCCAACTCAATGGCTTACAATATTGCCGCCAATGTCAGAATAAAACTGGGAAATCATCTTAAAAAATTATCTATGGGATTTTTTAAGAAAAAAGATCCGGGTGATATAACTTCCGTTTTGCTTCAGGATATTGCTAGTCTGGAATATATTTTAAGTCACAGCATCCCAAACGTTTATTCAGCAATATTTCTTCCGGTAATAATGGCAGTTTTTCTTTTCTGGCTCAACTGGCAGCTTTCACTTGCAATTCTTGCTTCAATTCCGGCCTATATTCCATTTTTGTTCATTTCCCGAATTTTACTGGATAAGTTTGGCAAAAAACATATTGATTTGAGAAATAAAGTCGGCTCCCGATTTCTTGAGTATCTTCAGGGAATAAAATATATCAAATCATTTAATATGGGCGGCGAAAAATTCTCTGTTCTGGATGATTCGCTCAAAAAATTCAGAGATATCTCTATCAAACTGGAAGCTTTTCCGGGTGCGACAGGAATTTTTGGTTTAGCTATTCTTGAAATGGGATACTTTTTAGCTGTATCTCTTGGAATGTATTACCTCTTTGGCGGAACTTTAACAACTCCGGTTCTCATAGCATTTTTAATTATAGGATATCGTTTTTACGAACCGATAAAAACCTTAACAACAGATTTTCTCCTTTTGCAGTATATGAAAAAAGGTATCGACAGAATCACAGATGTACTTAACACTGAAACTCTTTCAGAGCCTGTTTTTGAGAAAAAACCGGAAGATTTTTCAATTGAATTTGAAAATGTGAGTTTCAAATATACAGATACTACGGTTCTGAAAAATGTAAGCTTTAAGGTACCGGAAAAAAGTATGACCGCACTCGTCGGCCCTTCAGGATCTGGGAAAACAACTATTACGAGTCTGATTGCCCGTTTCTGGGAAGCAAATGAAGGTGAAGTAAAAATAGGTAATGTTCCTTTACAAAAAATGAGCACCGATTTGCTCTACTCAAATATCAGCGAGGTGTTTCAGGAAGTCTATCTTTTTAACGATACAATTTTTAACAACATTAAAATTGGTAAACCTGATGCAACTGATGAAGAAATTTACAATGCTGCCAAAAAAGCTCAGTGTGATGAGTTTATTGTAAATCTGCCGGAAGGTTATGATACACTTGTGGGTGAAGGAGGATCAAGATTATCCGGCGGCGAAAAACAGAGAATTTCCATTGCGCGCGCGCTGCTTAAAGATGCCCCAATTATTTTACTGGATGAAGCCACATCTTCACTCGATCCGGAAAATGAACTCTATATTCAAAAAGCAATCAGAGAAATGGTACAAGAAAAAACACTGGTGGTGATAGCTCACAAACTTTCAACTATCAAAAATGCCGATCAGATTCTGGTTCTGGATAACGGAAAAATTATTGAGCGCGGAAAACATTCTGAATTGCTGAATAACAATAACCTTTACAGCAAATTGTGGAATCTTCAGCAAGAATCAAAAGGATGGAAATTTACCGAACCGGCTAAACATCTGACAAACTTATCATTTCAGGAGAATTAAAATGAAACTATTACCAAATCTTGACTATAACTTCAAAGAATATATGGATTTACTTGTAGAACCTGTAAAAACATCGCTCTTATTAAATTCAATAAAATATAAAGTTTTTGATCATCTGAAAAACTTTGAAACACCCGAAACAATTACAGAAATACTCGGAACCCATTTAATTAATACAACTCATTTTCTTAATGCACTTGCTTCCTGTGAATTTATTATAAAAAAGGATGGAAAATATAAAAATAGTCCGAAAGCTGATCTTTATTTAGTTTCAGATTCGGAATATTATCTTGGAGAAGCAATTACATTTAACTACGAATGGTATCGTCCGGCAGTTGAGAATCTTCCTCAGCTGGTTGAGAAAGGACCGGAATCTTATTCTGATTTAAAATCTGAATCAGATGAATTGTGGAAAAACGTAACCCGTATTTTTGAAAAATTTCAGAAAACCGGAACAGCAAAACAATTTGCAGAAAAAATAGTAAAACTGCCTGAATTCGGGAATTTCAAAAAGATGCTCGATCTGGGATGCAGTGCCGGCTTAATTGGAATGAGCATTACTGCAGAGCACCCTGAAATGAAATGCGTTTTGCTGGATAAACCGATGGTTGCAGAAACCACAAAAAAAATTGTTGCAGAACATAATATGACAAATCGGGTTGAAGTAATGGGAGCCGATTATCTTTCAGAACCAATTGGAGAGGGTTACGATCTGATCATTGCTTCAGCAACATTATATTTCGCAAAAAACAACATAAGTGAGGTTACAAAGAAAATATTCGAGGCCCTTAACCCGGGCGGTATATTCGTTAGTTATCACGAAGGATTTTTTAATGAAGACACACAACCTGTAAATCTGGTATTAAGCTGGATGGGTTCAATGCTTACCGGACAAAATATCAGCTACAGCAAAGGAGAGCTGGCTTCCGAAATGTTAAAAGCCGGTTTTTCAAGTGTTCACTCCGAAACAACTCGCGATATCTTTGGTGATATGGAATTTGAAGTTGCCAGAAAGCTTTAAAATAAAAACTCCCGGTAAATAATTTTTTTTGACCGGGAGTTCTATACGCACTAATGTTGATCTAAAAGATCTAACTAATCCCCTAAGCTTAATCTTTTATTGTTGATTTTATATTAATCGTATTTCTGAAATCAAAATAACAAAATCACTCCCCACATGAACCTACATGAAAGGATGGTTTTTAATCAATTTTAAATGAGAATAATAAAGGCAGAAAATTTCCGGATTGTGCATAATAATAAAAAACCCCGGTTTTCCGGGGTGTTAAACTTTGGTTTTTCGACTTTTAACTTATCTTGTTAACTGCCTGTATTTTATTCTCTTAGGAACCAACTCTTTTGTTCCGAGTCTTTCCATACGTTTTTCTTCATAATCGCTGTAATTACCTTCAAACCAGTGGACATAACTATCACCTTCAAAAGCAAGAATATGAGTTGCAATTCTGTCAAGAAACCAACGGTCGTGACTAATAACCACGGCGCATCCGCCAAATGTTTCAAGAGCTTCTTCAAGAGCTCTCATTGTGTTTACATCAAGATCATTTGTAGGCTCATCCAGAAGAATAACATTTGCACCTTCTTTTAGCATCATTGCAAGGTGAACTCTGTTTCTTTCACCCCCGGAAAGATTACCAACCATTTTTTGCTGATCTGAACCAGTAAAGTTAAATTTAGCAACGTAAGCTCTTGCGTTTACTTCTCTGGTTCCAAGCATAATTGTATCATTTCCGCCTGAAATATTTTCATAAATAGATTTATCAGGATCCAAAGAGCTTCTTGACTGATCAAGGTAAGCAAGTCTTACTGTATCACCTATTTTTAGTGACCCTTCATCCGGATTGTCCTGACCGGTAATCATTCTGAACAAAGTTGTTTTACCGGCACCGTTTGGCCCGACAATTCCAACAATTCAACCCGGAGGAAGTGCAAAGTTCATATTATCTACAAGAAGTTTTTCACCAAAACCTTTTTTAACGTTTTCAGCTTCAATTACAACATTTCCAAGTCTTTCGCCAGCAGGAATAAACAATTGTAAATCCTTTTCACGTTTTTCATTTTCTTCACCAAGAAGATTTTCATAAGCTGTAATACGCGCTTTAGATTTTGTTTTTCTTCCTTTTGGAGTCATTTTTATCCATTCAAGCTCGCGCTGTAATGTTTTCTGACGAGAAGATTCAACCTTCTCTTCTTTGGCAAGTCGGTTCTGTTTCTGTTCAAGCCAGCTTGAGTAATTCCCTTTCCACGGAATTCCTTCACCTTTATCAAGCTCTAAAATCCATCCGGCAACATTATCAAGAAAATAACGGTCATGCGTAATTGCAATAACAGTTCCGGCATATTGCTGTAAATGATGTTCAAGCCAGGCAACTGATTCAGCATCAAGATGGTTTGTAGGCTCATCCAGAAGTAAAATGTCAGGTTCCTGTAAAAGGAGTCGGCACAAAGCAACACGACGCTTTTCACCACCGGAAATAACGCCAATTTTTGTATCTGCCGGAGGACATCGTAAAGCATCCATTGCCATTTCAAGTTTTGAATCTATATCCCAGGCGTTAAGTGCATCTAATTTATCCTGAACTTTTCCTTGTTTTTCAAGAAGATCAGTCATTTCATCATCACTCATCGGCTCTGCAAATTTGGCGTTAATTTCGTTGTATTCGTTCATTAACTCCATTACTTCGCCAACGCCTTCTTCAACTATATCGCGTACAGTTTTATCATCGTCAAGCTCAGGTTCCTGCTCAAGGTAACCAATTGTGTGTCCGGGAGCAATAGATGT
Source organism: Rhodothermaceae bacterium (assembly GCA_041725875.1). GTDB lineage: Bacteria > Bacteroidota > Ignavibacteria > Ignavibacteriales > Melioribacteraceae > JBGRQB01. The sequence continues at coordinate 6,355 of JBGRQB010000039.1, read as the reverse complement.
TTCACCGTTAAACTCGGTATCAACTCCTGCCAAAATTCTTAAAAGTGTTGACTTACCAGCACCATTAAGACCCAAAACCCCAATTTTTGCACCGTAAAAGTATGAAAGCGAGATATCTTTTAATATCTGTCTGTTGTTAATATACTTACTCACTTTGTACATAGAGTAAATAATTTTATTCGGTTCTACCTGACTCATTTATTCGTCCATTTTGTTTGATTTGAATGCCGAAATATACAAAAAGGAACTAATTAAATGAACTAACAGCAAAATCAGACGTCCTATCTTTAGTTCACAATGATGTTACTTATCACTTTAAGGAAATCGAATGTTCAAAAACCTGTTAATTATTCTAATTTTGCTATCAATATTAACTTCCGGAACGGAAACAATTAATGGTAAAAAGCTTATTATTGGCAAAATTTATAAATCCTCTATCTCTATTGATGAAAAACATTCCTATTCAATTGGACTGCAAAACGGTGAAGCTCTGTTATTAGAAGTAAACCAAATTGGAATTGATTTAGCTATTGATGTGATCTCTCCCGACGGGGAAAAAATAAAAAAATTTGATTCCCCAAATGGTGCAAATGGAATTGAAAAAATTGATTTTACAGCAAATAAAGATGGAAATTTTACTTTTATAATTATTCCGTTTGATGATAAGAGAAAAAATGGCAAATATGAAATTACTGCTACTAAACTAATTTCATTTCCTGAAAATCTTGTAAGATTAACAAAAAAAGAAATTCCTTCTAATATTCTCTCTGATTTGTGGGAAAAATCATTAACCAATAAATCAGTAATAGATTCGTTTTTAATCACAAATAAAAACAGACACATTATTGAACCCATAGAATTTGATAATAAAAATATGCAGGTCACTTACTTTTGTGTTCCTGACAAAAACACCGAATATGTAATGTTAAGTGGAGGACCTGATTTTTTGGGTATGAGGTTTCATTCTCTTGGTAATACTAAACTTCACTTTGTAACTCAAATTGTTCCAAATGATGCAAGATTTCAATACGGTTTTAATTATTTCAACCTGCAAAAATTTGGAAAAAACAACGAAATAATACAACGTTCTGTAGATCATGTTTATGACGGAATTGTTGAAATGCCAAACGCACCCAAACAAAACTATATTTTGGAAAGAGATAACGTAAAAAAAGGTAGTATTGAAGTTAAATCAATAAAAAGTAAATTTTTATCCGAAAAACGGAAAATAACCATTTATACTCCATTTAATTACAATAATAAAACTCCTCATAATTTACTCATCATCTTTGATGGCGAAGCTTATGGCGCCAGACCAGAAAGAAAATCAAGAATACCAACTCCCGTAATTATGGATAACCTGATTTCTGAAAATAAAATTAAACCTACCATTGCTGTTTTAGTCTGGTCAATGGGAAAAAGAAGTAAGGATTTAATAAGTGATAATTTCAGTAATTTTATTGCAAAAGAATTAATTCCCTGGATTGGGAATCAGTATAATATTTCTTCTAATCCTAAAAATGTTGTTTTAGCCGGATCCAGCAGAGGTGGTTTTGCTGCTTCAAATATTGCACTTAATAACCCTCAAATTATCGGAAATGTTTTATCCCAATCAGGATCATATTGGATTACAAACTCCGAAAAAAGAAACCACTGGATATATCCAGAGTATCAGGGAAAACTAATAAAATTGTTCAAAACTTCCCCCAAAATCCCGATAAAGTTTTATATGGATGTTGGATTATATGACGCAGGAGCTTCAATGTTAGGATTTAACCGACAACTAAAAGATATTTTAGAAATAAAAGGATATGATGTAACTTATTATGAATTTAAAGGGGGGCATTCATACATAAACTGGCGCGGAACACTTGCAAAAGGATTAATCACACTATTGGGAAATTAAAAATATTATCAAATTTTATAACTCCTCTGTCAATTTTTATTTTTAAGTGAGTCGGCAGTATATTGCCGATAAATATTAAAAGGACCAAAATAACTTACGATTATAAACTTCATTGTATCAAAACGGCAATATGTTGCCGTTTGGTAAGTGTTTTTGTATATTACTTCTATAAATATCTTAAAAACAGATTAAAGCGGCAACATATTGCCGATATACTTATGAATATATCAGAAGAAATAGCAAAAAAGGTTAATAGCAGGAGAAATATTCTTGGAATTTCTCAAAAAGATCTGGCAGAATTATCAGGTGTTTCTGAAAGAACTATAAGAGATATTGAACAAGGAAAAGGAAATCCGGGTCTGAACCAAATAAAAAAAATCTTAGATATTCTTGGTTTATCAATTACAATAGGAATATTGAGAAATGAATAAAAAAGCACGTGTAAAAATAAATGGTATTCCGGCAGGAATTTTATCAAAAGATGAATCAGGATTTTATTTTGAGTATCTGGAAGAATATCTTTCAGAAATCAATAATCCGGCAATAAGTCTTACTCTGCCAAAAAAATCAGAAAAATTCTTTTCCAAATCGATTTTCCCCTTTTTTTACGGCTTACTTTCCGAAGGAAGAAATAAAGAACTTCAGTGCAGAATCTTAAAAATTGATGAAAAAGATTATTTCACAAGATTGATAAAAACCGCTTCTTCCGATACAATTGGAGCAATAACAGTTGAGGAGATTAAATAATGAATGTTTGTCCCGGTTGTTTAAAAGAAAATCATACAACTTATTGTACCAGCTGCAAAAAAAGCTTGTTTGATGGTAAAACTGTGAATCATATTCTCCCTTTTACAAAACCGGAATATCAAGAGATTCATTTTGAACAGGTAAAGCAGCTTTCAATTTCCGGTGTTCAGACAAAACATTCGTTAAAGTTGAATAATAAAACACTTGAATTAACCAACACTTCCGGTGAATATATATTAAAGCCTGTTACAACCAACGAATTTAATAACCCGGATGAGGTTCCTTTAAATGAGCATTTAACAATGCAGATTGCTTCGCAGATTTTTAAAATTAAGACTGCTGTTAACGGACTTGTATTTTTCCCGGACGGTGAACCGGCTTATATAACCAGAAGATTTGACCGGGACACAGACGGAAATAAAATTCTGCAAGAAGATTTTGCCCAAATTTCTGGTAAAACCGAAGAAAATTCCGGTGAAAATTATAAATACAGTTCATCTTATGAAGATATTGGTAAACTTATAGATACTTATGTTGCAGCTAAAATTGTAGAAAAAGAGAAGCTGTTTAATCTGGTTCTATTTGCATACCTTACATCAAATTGTGATGCCCACCTGAAAAACTTTTCACTTTACAGAGAAAATAATTTTGGAGATTATCTTTTAACTCCGGCTTACGATTTAATTAATACAGGACTTCACATACCAAATGAAGAAAATCTTGCCTTGGATCTTTTTGCAGATGATTTTATGACAAACGGCTTCGAATACAGCTCAAAATATGGTAAAGATGATTTTATAGAATTTGGAAACCGACTCGGATTAATTTCTTCCAGAATTGAAAGAATTCTTAGTTTATATTCTTCCAAAACAAGTGAAATAAAAGATTTGATAAACAAATCATTTTTATCTGATGAGTTAAAAGAAAAATATATAAAATCGGTGGAAATGAGAACAGGCAGAATAAGTTACTCTTACGATAATGATAAAGGACAGGAATAATCCCGCCCTTTTGGAATTTATTTGATAAGTATAATTTCTTCCTGAGGCTTTGATAAGAAAGTACAACCGTCTTTTGTTACAACAACTTCTTCTTCAATAGTTGCAATTCCATATCCCGGAATTGTTAATCTTGGCTCAATTGTGAAAACCTGTCCCTCTTCAACTTGCATATAAGGGATTTTTCCATATCTTTCCCATCTTGGGCCAAGTAAAGCGCCACCGTCGTGAGCTGCGCGTCCAACCTGATGTCCCAATCCGTGAGGATATTCTTCATAACCATTTTCAACAATATAGTCGCGGGCAACTTTATCAATTTCCCAGGCAACTGTACCTGGTTTAAGTGCTTTTGCTGCAAGCTGAATAGATTCTTTAATTACGTTAAATCCTTTTAATACTTCTTCAGGTGCATTTTCTTCACCATCTTTACAGATGTACCAAGTTCTCTGTAAATCAGAAGCATAACCTTCTATTTTAACACCAAAATCAAGGTTTACAACATGACCTTTTTCAATTACTCTGTCTGTTGGACCAGAATGCGCACCTGCTGAATCAGGACCCGTAAATACTGCCGGACAATGTTCAGCGTCCCAGCTTAATTCATATCCTTTTTCTTCAACTATATCTAAAACAAATCTGGCAACTTCTTTTTCTGTTTTTCCGGCTTTCATAAAACCTGTTACCTGATCGTAAATGCTTAATGTTTCCTTAATTGCAGCTTTCATATGAGTAAGTTCTGTTTCAGATTTTCTTCCTCTTAACGCAGAAACAACTTCTTCTGAAGAGATTAATCTGTCAGCGTATGGAGTTCCTTCAAGCATTTCAAGTAAATCCAAGTACAAACCATGTGTTAGCCCGTCTGCCAAAGTTGAATTTTGAGAATAATTTATAGCTATTTTTTTAGGATCAAGTTCAGCCAAAACTTTTCTTAAATCTTCTTTAATTCCCTGTAAATAAGGAACTATTCTCTTAAAAGTACCAACTTCTTTCATATTTGCTTCTTCAAGAGAACCAAGTACGGCAATTGTGTCGCCTTCTTTTGTGATGATAAAAGCTGTATGCCAGGTTGCGCCTGTACCAACAACCATATCAAGCATCGGGTCTTTTATATTTCCTGTTTCGCGTACGAAAATCATCCACATATCTATATCTTTTTCTTTAAGAATAGCAGCGGCTTGTTTCTGTTTTTCCAAAATCATTTCTTTAGACATTTTTGCTCCTCCGCGATTTTTTTGTATTTTCCATTCCGAATATAATTAACCAAAACTAAGTATTTCCCAATAGTATTCCAAGAGTTTTAGTGCAACCTTTATTGGGATTTAAACGTCTAACTTATGTTATTTTTAACTATGGGGAGTTCCTATGAAAAAAATTTTTCTATTGTTTTTAATCTTTACATCTTTATCATTGGCATCCAATGAATCTTACTTTTTAACTCACCCTTCCTTATCACCAAATGCAGACAAAATTGTATTCAGTTTTGAAGGAGATATCTGGAGAATGGATATCGACGGATCAAATGCTGTTCGTTTAACTGCTATGGACGGAAGAGAAACTGATCCTGTTTATTCTCCTGACGGAAAATGGATTGCTTTTACAGGAAGACAGGAAGGTAATGCAAATGTTTATTTTATGTCGGCAAACGGCGGAGAAATAAAACAGCTTACTTATCACGATTCTCACGACAAAATGGAAAACTGGAGCTGGGATTCAAAAGAAGTTTATTTTACTTCCGGCAGATATAACGATGTTTCAGCTTATTCTGTTTCTGTTACCGGCGGAACACCAAAAAGATTTTTTGAACCTTTCTTTAACTGGCCGCATAACTTTGTAAAACATCCTTCTAAAAATGAATATTTCTTTAACGAAACCTGGGAAAGTCAGGGATATGCCAGTCGTAAAAGATACAAAGGTGATTTTAATCCTGATATAAAATCATACAACACAGATACAAAAGAGTTCAAACAATACACAAAATATGACGGAAAAGATTTATGGCCTACACTTGATGAAAAAGGAAATATCTATTTTGCAAGTGATGAAGCAAACGGCGAATACAATCTTTATACATTTGTTAATGATAAAAAAACTGCTCTTACAAGTTTTTCTACTTCTATTCTAAAACCAAGAGTAAGTGTTAACGGAGAAAAAATAGTTTTTGAAAAAGATTATCAGATCTACGTTTATGATGTTGTATCAAAAAAATCTGAAAAAATTAAAACAACTCTTTTTTCAAACAACACATTAAAGCTTCATAAAGAATTTAATGTTTCAGGAAAAATCAGTGCGTTTGATGTTTCACCTGATAACAAAAAAATAGCGTTTGTTTCCCGCGGTGAATTATTTGTTTCCGATATAAAAGGAAAGTTTGTTCGTCATATAAAAACAAATCCTGTTGAACGCGTATTGGAAGTTAACTGGCTAAAAGATAATAAAACATTATTGATTACCAGAACACACAAAGGCTGGGAAAATATTTTTACAATTCTTGCAGACGGAAGTAAAAAAGAAATACAAAGAACCAAAGAAAAAAGAAACAACCGCAGAATAAGTTTAAACAAAGATAAAACAAAAGCTTTGTTTAACAGCGGAAGAGATGAATTAAAAATTATCGACTTAAAAGATTTTGAATCTAAAACTATTGTAAAAGATGAATTCTGGGCTCTTCGTCCTGATAAATCTTATTTTTCACCTGATGACAAAT
>JBGRQB010000038.1:0-26570 GCA_041725875.1 Rhodothermaceae bacterium | reverse complement strand
TTCACTTAAATAATTTACCTGTCCGTTTGAGTTAATCATTATCTCGCAAGCCAGTTCAAAAAATCTTGCTTTCTGAATAACATCTCTGTAATCTTTCCCGACAGTTACAAGTCCGTGATTTTTCATTATAATCATATCACTCTCTTTGGCAGCATTTACAACTGCGTCAGCCAGTTCAGCAGAACCGGGAACAAGATATGGTACGGTTTCAATATTTCCAATATATAGTGGTATTTCGGCAATGACATTAAAATTGAAATAACTTTTACAGCTGCAGGCAATTATTGTTGCGTAAGGTGACTGGAAATGTAAAATTGTATTTACATCTTCTCTCTGCTCCATTATTCCGCGGTGAAAAAGATTTTCAACGGTTGGTTTTTTATCGTTTAAAATTTCACCCGAAGAAAGTTCACACAAACTCACTTCTTCATCTGTAAGCTCAGCTAACCAGCTGCCTGATTTTGATAATAGTACTTTGTCATCTGACAAGCGCTGCGACATATTTCCGCTGCTACAATTTAATAAACCGTAGCGACCTACCATTTTGGCGGCATTTACAAATTCATTAATACTTTTCTTAATACTAGATTCCATATATACCAAATAATTTTTTAGGGATGTAAATTTACGGAATTTTCCCAATTAATACTTAATTTTTAATATTTTTTCTGCTTTTAATAGTAAATCTTTAAGTTCTGACATAGTTACCGGAGATTTTTGATCATCCAGTTCAACCACAACAAGAAATCCGTTCAGTTTGCCTGAACCGTAGAAATTGTTCATCAGATTTATCTGATCACTTTCAAGTAAAACTCCTGTCTCAGAATCCCATTTTTCCATTGTTGTAAGGCAGCCTAAAGTAGGGGTTAAAGGATAATAAGATAAATCTTTATAATAACTCATATCATCAGCCGAACCGTGCATAATTATCAATCTTCTGCCGGTTTTTCCGCCTCTGTAAGATTCACTGAACGGAAAATAATTTTTCCAGCTTTCAGGTAAAATCGATTTATACTTTTCTAAAGTCCATTTCCCTGTTTTACGTTTGTGAAAAAAACTTGAAACAGAAACCTCATAAGGCATTCTGGAGATTACAATCGGACTCGAACCAATAGATTCAGTTTTTGTTATATAATATCCCTGAACAGAATAAATTCCCTGCGGTGTATTTCCCCGCTTAAAATAGCCGGGAAGATTTGTTGCAGAACAGGCAAGCTGTTTTACTCCGGCAAACTCGCCATCTTTACTCTTAACAAAGTCTCCTTTTGGAGTTCTGATTACTGTAATTCCGGGATATTTTCTCTCTTTTCGATGAAATGAAAAAATTATTGTTTTATTTTTTATAAAATTGTGCGTAAGCAAATCTATTAAAGGCGGAGTTTTTAATTCCCTGCTTTTTAACTGATATTCGAGTCCGAGCAACAAATCATTCTTCTTTTCAAATCTTTTTTCCATTTCACCTGAAAAATCAATTTTGATATTATTTTTCATCAAATATTGAGCTGAGACTGCAAAGAGGTTTTGAGAATCGGTATTGAAAAAAATCTCTTTTACTTCTTTATTAAACTTTGAAGGAAATAATGTATAAGCGAGTTCTAAAACTTCATATAAAAAGTTTTTTGAATAAAGTTTTTGATTAGTAAAAACATACTTTATAAAACTCTCAACAAAAGGCTCTTTTATAAATTTTAGTTTTAATTCCTTAAAACTTCTGATAAATCTCTTTTCATTCAGATCTTTATATTCACCATTAAAAAGCTGATCCAATTCGGAAAAATATCGATCTTTTTCTATTTTTTGTCTGGCAGCAGTAGCAAATGAGCTTTTAAAGTTTTTCTTGTTAAAACGTGGTCTGACAGATTGCGGAATTGCAAAAACCGAAAAAATTAATGAAATAAGCAGGATTCTCAGTAATATCAATTGTTTCCCCGAAATGAATTCTAAAGTATATAAATTTAGCTAAAATAGAGAAATTATTTAATTAAAATGTTTATTTTAGTGCTTTACAAATTCATTATTGAGAATATGTTCAGAATTGCATTTTTTATTTTAATCTTGTCATTTCAGCTAAAGGCACAAAGCGGAATATTTAAAGATAAATATGATAACGGAAATTTGAAAAGTGAAGTTTCCGTAATTGATAATATATATGAAGGAACCAGTTACTGGTACTACGAAAACGGATTAATTAAAACTGAAAAGACTTTCAGCAAAGGAAGATTAAACGGCTGGACCCGCCATTATTATCCTACCGGATTAAAAAAGGAAGAGTTTTTTATTAAAGAAGGTGTGAAGGACGGATTATATAAATCTTACTTTGAAAACGGAGCTCTTGCAAAAGTTATCAATTATGAAAACGGAATAAGAATAAAAATTATAGAATTTGAAGAAGACCCTCTTTATCAGGCTCCGCCGGAAGCTTTTAAAGCCGGAGTAAGAAAAAACCGTAAGAGAAAAGAATATTATATCTGCAACATTGATGTTTGTCCAGAACCAATAGGAGGATTGTATTCTGTTTACAAACATCTGCAATACCCTACAGATGCAAGGTTGTACGGACTCGAAGGAAAAGTTCTTCTTCTGGCTCACATTGATACAGAAGGAAATGTAACATCTACAAAAGTGATTAAGGGTATCGGACTTGGCTGCGATGAGGCAGCACAAACAGCGGTTCAGCAGACAAGATTTTTCCCGGGGAAAAACAATGACGAAATAATTTCTGCCGATGTAACTTTTTCTGTTGAGTTTAAACTCGATTCCAGATTTTATGATGCTTATGCAAAAACAGATTCCACTGTAAAAGAGAAACAATATATAAGTGTGAATAAAAAGCCTGAACCAAAGGAAGAAAAACCTGTTGAAGAAGTAAAAGCAAAACCAGAAAAAACAGAGCCGACACTTCCTGAAAAACTGATTGAATGTGAAATTGAAGTTTGTCCGGAACCATTAAACGGAATGGCGGAAATTCAAAAAAATCTTGAAATTCCACGCTCGGCAAAACGACAAAATATTAAAGGTTTTGTAATTGTAAGTGCTGTTGTTGATGATTATGGTTTTGTAAGAGACACAAAAGTGATTAAGGGTTTGGGACATGGATGTGACGAAGCTGCTGAAATGGCGGTGCTGGCAACACAGTTCAAGCCGGGAAAACAAAACGGAAAAGAAGTTCAGACAACAATAAAAATTGTAGTTGAAATAAAATAAAAAATCCGGCTCTAAGGCCGGATTTTTTTTATCTCTATTCTCTATTTCAGCAAATCGATAAATTCCTGTTCAATTGCTTTACCGCGGTTACGACCGTAAAAGAGTTGAATTTTCTCTTTCCACTCTTTTGGTTCCATTTCAGTTTTCCATTGTTCAACAAGTTCAACCAATTCCTGTGGCCTTGGTCCCCATTGAAAAAGTTCTTCACCATCTTCATCAAAGGCAACTAGTTTAGGAATACTTCTGGAAGTTCCGTTTGTTAAATATTGATCCATAATATCAAGATTTTCATCTCTGTAAATAATTTTCAGATCAATGTTTTCAGATTCTTCCGCCATTTTTGCGATATATGGTAAATTTTGTGCAGAATCGCCGCACCAGTCTTCAGTGATCATCATCCACAATTGTTTTTTACCAATTTTGGAAATCACTTCTTTCAGTTCTTCGCTTACTTTGTAAGTCTTGTTAATTCTGCCGGTTCTGTGAACATTCAGCTTAGTGTATTCAAGTAATTCTTTTTCTTTCTCATCTGTTACAGCGGCTTCATTATTTACTTTTTCATCTGCAAGTTCAGAGTATTTTTCAAACGTCATTCCGTTGTGAGGAATTTTATTAATAAAAAAATCTTTGGCCATAATTTCTCCAGTTTTTATAAATCTAAATCTGTCTGATGTTAATTCCGACAAATAGATTCAGAGTCTAAACTCTTTGTTAATTTTTATGTTCAATTTGAAAAACCGGTTTGATATCTGTTGGTAAAACTTCCAGTTTTTCTCTTAAAATTTTCATTGATGGTGTTTCAATTCCATATTTTGCAATTATCTGTTTGGAACCTTCGTAATCGCCAAGTGCCTGAATAATTAAAACTTTTGTTGCAAGTTCTTTTAATACTTCATCAATTTTATCAAAATTCACTTTCAGTTTTTGAGTTTTTTCATCAAATTCATATCCCCCTTTCTCAAGAAGATAATTATATATAATTGCATTTCCGCCACCGTGCGCTTCATTAATTCCAAATCTCACTGATCTGAAAATTCCGGCAAGAAATGTAGAGTAAACTTCTTTTTTGAATTCTTTGGCGTAAACACCTTTTTCAATCATAAAAAGATTGTTATACATTCCTAAAACATCTGCTTTACATTCTTCAATAATTGAATAAGTTTCTTTTAATTCTTTTTTCACTTCGGTATCGCGACCGTCTTTTTTAATAAATCCGGGTCCAACACCGTGTGACATTTCGTGCATTAATGTGTGGTTAAAAAATCCGTCAAAAGTTACATCTGCAAGCTGTTCTTTATCCATAACAATTTCAGCAATAGGTTTTAGAAGCATATCAAATTTTGCTTCGTGAATATTTTTAAGCATCACTTTTTTTGAACCTTTTGCTTTTCTTACGCGTTCATCGTTTGGCAGATTAAATGCTAAAGTCTGAACACCTGCTTTTGTATCTCCTGCTCCGTAAACTTCCTGCACAACCATAATTGGTGATTCAGAACCTCTGTCGAAATTTTTATGTTTATCCTCTATCGGCAGATTTTTTTCTATATCAACAAGATAGTTTGCAAATTTTTCAAGCTTTTTAGATTCAGCCGGATCAACAATAGTAAGAAAACATTCGTAAGCTGCTTTGTAGTTAAAAAGTGCATCTTCGTAAACTTCGTAAGGACCAATAATAACTTCTATTCTGTGATCTTTCAGATCCATCCAATCCATATCACTTTGATAATAATCGTTTGTTTCAAATGCTTTTGCGCGTGAAAGCAAATATTTTTTTAAAGAAGGATTATCAGCATACTGAGCTGCTTCATTCATCAGTTTTATAATTTTTACAAGTTTATCTTTGTAATATTCAGTGTACGGAATTGCAACCAAATCATTGCCTTTTCTTCTTATTACAGTGTATTCGCTTGTAAAAGCTTTTTCATCTTCAGGGTGATTTTTTATCCAGTTTTCAAATTCTTCTTTTGTAATATCCGCCGGATAATAGTTGGCTCCTTCAGGTTTGGTTTCAGTTCCGTAAAATGGTTTATTGTGATCGAGTCTGTCAAAAGGTCCCACATTTATTTTAAAATAATCATAAACGACCTTGTCTTCAGGTTTGGAGGAATTTTTTAATTTCTCTTCAATCTCTTTGTTTTTAGCATAAACCTGATCTTGAAATATTTCATCAATTATTTTAGAAGCTTCATACAGTTTTTTTACAACTGTTTTCTGGTTTTCATCGAGAAGTGTTTCATCGTACTTCACTTCTGTAACAGCATATTGTTTCAGTTTTTTTTCCATAATGTTATTTCCTTCAGAGGCTTCCCTTTTTGAACAAGATGTTATAAAAATCAAGCCGGATATCAGTAAAATTGTTTTTAGACTTAATTTCATTTTCTCTCCTATAAAATATTCGAACATCTGCTAAAAATACAAAATTAATAGAAAAAATAATTAAAACGAGTAAGAGATAGTGTCGCGAATTTGTCAGAATTGAAAAATTTTTCTTTAATTTTTTTTTGACATGTATAAGGGTATTTATTACTTTCTCCGTATACACTCAAAATTATTTAGTGGGAGATCGTATTTTCTGTAGGGGAAAGTGATGGTCTCATATGAAGAATAATCGAAACGTCAAGGTTCGGGCAAGAAAAAAATCTACACATAAACAGTCGATAATCAAGTTTGGCGATTTGTCAAAAATGATTAATGATACTATTGATTTATTCAGACCCGGAATTGAAAAATTCAATATCAGCTTTGAATTGAATGAAGTGGATTCGAACGCTCGCTTTGCAGTTACTGCAAAGATAGAATCGGTTACCCTTCTGATTATTCAAAAGTTCATATCAAAAAGATATTCAGATCAGATTATAAAAATAAAGTTTAAGCTTTGTTTTAATAATTCCACTCTTGAGCCGGAAAAGTTAAAAATCAGATTTTCTTCAAATCTTCCTCAAAAAAGCAGTAAACTTTTACAAGATCCGCCAAATGTAAAAAAAGTAAAAATCAAACCTATTGAAAAGAAAAATGAATCGGAATGTTTTGATGCCGAGTTTCATATTTCGCCTGTTGTGTTTAACAATATGACATTGGATCGAAATATTGTTTCTTATTATCAACCGGCAGAACAATACAATTTACAATCTGATGATTTTATTGAAGAGTTTAAAGATCATATTGCATCTTACAAAACAATTGAAAATGTATGTTTTGATAAACTGTGCGATCATTTTGCAATGAGCAGATCAACATTGTACAGAAGAATAAAACTTTCTACCGGTATGTCCCCTTCCAAATTTATTAAAACTCACTATCTGGGTATGGCGGCTAATCGTTTAATTGATACAAACGATCCTATTACAGATATAGCTTACGACTTTGGATTTAATAATTCATCTTATTTCAGCAAAAGCTTTAAAGAGCATTTTTCAGAATCACCACTTAGGTTCAGAAATAAAAACAAACATAAAAACGGACGATTTTTATAATTACTGTTCAAGGTTGACCAATAAGTATAAATAATTGAACAATTAATTAAAGCCTAATCCCTACCCGGTTTATATATTTATAGCCTCAATATAGCTATATGATTGTCAGACGTCTGCGAACCAAACGCACTAAATCTAAATATTATTAATTTGGAGGTAGAATGTCACTGTTTAGAATAGCTCTGCTTACATTTTTGTGTTGCGGATTAGGACTTTTTGCGCAAACAAATAAAGTTAAGCAACAGTTGAAAAAAGAATTTTCCGATGAAATTCGTTTCAACATTAATGAAGTTTCAAAAAGAGTTACTTATCTGGAAGGAAAATTCAACACAAAATTACAAGCAGATAAACACTCTGTAGTTAATTTTATGGAAAGTAAGAGAAAAGCTTTTAATCTTACTGAAAATTCCAAATTTGAAGTTACAAAAACTTATTCAGACAAAATTGGATTTAACCACTCAAAAGTACAGCAATTGTACAAAGGCGTTCCTGTTTATGGTGCTGAAATGATAGTTCACTATCAGATGGATGGTACTATTAAAACTATGAACGGTGAATTTATTCCTGAGCTTAAAATGGATGTTACTCCTGTTTTAAGTGCTGAAAGAGCAGTTCAGCTGGCAATAAATTCAACTCCTGCTGAAAAATACCGCTGGGAAATTGAAGCTTATGAAAGATCTATAAAAGAGATTTATAGTGATGATTCAAAATCCTGGAGACCGGAAGCAGAATTATTTGTTGCTCCGGTAGGTGGTGATTTTTATAATGGTGAATTCAGACTTGCTTACAAAGTGATGGTAGCAGTTGAATTACCTGTTCCTGCAAACTGGGTTTATTTTATTGATGCCAAAAATGGTGAAATAATTAATAAATATGATCAGCTTTACAGAGCTAATTCAACCGGTACAGGAAGTACACTTTATAATGGTACTGTTTCAATTAATACCAACAGTTACGGAAGTTCTTATCAGTTAAAAGATAATGTTCGTAACATTGTTACTTACAGTTCAACAAGTGCAAACAGTCTGCCAGGAACTTTATTAACTGACAACGATAATAACTGGAATGATTCTTATGTTCAGCGTCAGGGTGTTTCTGCACACTGGGGTGCTGCAAAATTTTACGATTATCTTTCAACACAGTTAAGCAGAAACAGTATTGATAACAGCGGAATGCAGATTAGAACAACTGTTGGTTGTCAGACTGGTTCATATATGCCTAATAACGCTTTCTGGAACGGTTCACAAGCTGTTTTCGGAACTGGTGACGGAAGTACATTTGATCCTTTGGTAGAGCTTGATATTATTGCTCACGAGTATGGACATGGTGTAACTCAGCATACATCAAATCTGGAATACCAGGCTGAGTCTGGTGCATTGAATGAGGCATTTTCAGATATGATTGGTACTGCTGTTGAATTTTCAGCTTCAAGTTATGCAGGCTGGGAATTAGGTAAAAAATCTTATACACCTAATAACAACAGTGATGCAATGCGTTATATGCAAAATCCTAATCTTGCAAGTGACCCTGATACTCATGAAGGAACTCACTGGAAATCATTAACCGGTCCGGATAATGGTGGTGTACACTCTAACAGTGGTGTTGGTAACTTCCAATTTTATCTTTTATCAGATGGTGGAAGTGGCACAAATGATAACGGAACTAGTTATTCAGTAACCGGTATTGGTATTAACAAAGCAATGAAAATCTGGTACAGAGCCAATACTACTTATTTTACTCGTTATACTAATTACGCACAGGCAAGAACAGCTACTCTTAATGCTGCAAAAGATTTATACGGACAATCAAGTACGGAATATCAGCAGGTTGAAAATGCCTGGACAGCAGTTGGTGTAGGTTCCGGTGGTGGTACAACTCCGGGTAACTATATAACACAGGAATCAGAATCAAACAGTACTGCTTCAACAGCAGACGGACCTGTAGGACTAAGTGTTGCTGTATCAGCTTCAATAAGTTCCTGGTCTGATAAAGATATATTCTATTTTAACGTAACCGGTACAGGGTGGGTAAATATCAGTGTAGATGCAGCAACAGGTAAAGATCTTGACTGGTACTTATATCACGAATCAAACTTAAGCAGTTATGTTAAACGCGGATATACAGCATCTGATCCTGAAGCTCATAATTATAATATCACACAAACAGGTAAATATTATCTAAAAGTAGTTGGCTACAGCTATGCAACTGATAACTATACATTGTTATTAAAAGCTGGTCAGCACATAGATTACTCCTGGAAAGACAGAAGCTTTGGTGAGCAAGATGAAGTAACAGATACTCCTCTTACTTTTGAACTGCAGGAAGCTTATCCAAATCCGTTTAATCCTTCCACAACACTTGGTTTTACTATTCCTGAAGAAGGAAAAGTTGAGCTTAAAGTTTACAATACTTTAGGTCAGCTGGTAAAAACAATTGTTAACGAAGATTTAGAAAAAGGTAAACATCAGTACAAATGGGACGCTAAAAACGAATCTGGCGCAACATTACCTAGTGGTGTTTATTTCATAGTTTTCAAATCTGGCGACTATGTTAAAACTTCAAAAGTTATGTTTATGAAGTAATAAATATGATACAAGATCTTACAAATGTAAGATCTTGTATCTTTATATTTTTTGAACCAACTGCAAACCTCATTGTCCTCTTTTTTATACAACAACAAAGTTCCTAAATCCCAAAACCTTGATTTTACTCCATTTATAAAAGATTTCTTTCTGGCACGTTCATTGCCTAAAGGGATAATCACAATAAATGAGGTAAATGATGAAAAGGTTAGCAATCATTTTAGTGACATTTTTAATATTGGCAGGCACAACCGAAGCTCGATATAAAGGAGCGGAAGTAAGTTACGAAATATTTTATGAATCTCTGGCTCCCTATGGTGAATGGATTGAAATAGATTACGACCTTGTTGTGTGGAAACCTTATTCTCCCGGTCGCCACTGGGCACCTTATAAAAAAGGTGAATGGTTCTGGACTTCCGACGGATGGTACTGGGATTCTTACGAGCCTTTTGGCTGGGCAACTTATCATTACGGAAGATGGCATCACGACGATTATTACGGCTGGTTATGGTTTCCCGGTGAACGATGGGCGCCCGCCTGGGTTGAATGGAGATACAGCGATAATTACATTGGCTGGACACCTTTGAGTCCGTACGCAAAATTTAAAGCCGGTTTTGGCATAAGATTTACAACTAAAAAAAGACATCATTCACATTGGAATTTTGTATCAATAAATCGCTTTCACGGATGTGATGTAAGTGTGCATATTGTTCACCATTCAAGAACGCCGGTTCTTTTATCGAGAACAAAATACAGAACCAATTATTATCACAGAAACGGAAGAATTGTTAATGGCGGAGTTAATATCACTTTTGTTGAAAAAAGAAGCGGAAGACGCATAAAAACAAGAAAAGTGGTTACAACCCAAACTCATTTTAACAGGAATAACAGAGTATACAGAGATAAACGAAGAATAGATGTATATCAGCCTGATTTAACAAAAACACGCACTCGCAGCAGTCGTAAATCAGTAACAATAAAACGAAGCAAGCGATCTGTTGAAATTGAAAGAAGCAAAGTTGTAACAGGAAGAAAAACTGTTAAACGCTCTTCAACTTCAAGATCGGGTTATACTTCGAGAAATGTGGAAAGACAGGATCACAGAACTTTTGATACTCCTCATTCAAGAAGAGATAAAGTAAGAAGGAGTTCGGAAAGAAGAGAAACTTCAACAAATGTTTACAACAGAAGTATTTCCGAATCAAAACGCCATTCAAGAAAAAGCTCCGGAAGAAGCAGTTCTCGGATAAGAGAAGACCGCAGAGAACATTATAAAGGAACCTCCAGACGCGGAAGGAGTGAATCTCACAGAACTTCCCGCAGAAGATAAACAACTTACAGGTTAGCGAAAAGTCTCCCAAACGGGAGGCTTTTTTTTAAAATAAAAAATCCCGAAGAAATCGGGATTAAACTTTTTAAGCGCTTTAAGTTATTATTATCTAACTTTAATTTCTTTGTTCTGAATTTTTTTAGCTATTTCAGCTGTACCATTTTTAGCAATGGTTCTCAATGCTCTGGTAGTTAACTTCAACGTTACGAATCTATTCAGCTCTTTGACCCAGATTCTTTTCTTTTGCAAGTTAGGTAAGAATCTTCTTTTTGTTTTATTGTGAGCATGAGATATGCTATTTCCACTTTTAGGGCCAACACCAGTAACCTGACATCTTCTAGCCATTGTTATCTCCTGATTCTTAAAAATTTCAAGACTCAAATATACGATTTTTCTTAAATAATAAAAATATTTTTTCATAAAAAAGGCGGATATTTTATCCACCTTTTTTAATCTGTTAAATTTATTTAACTTCCCAAGTGTTTGGAGTGTATAATAAGTCTTTAATAGACCCCTTACCTTTTTTCTCGGTAACATCCAACATCTGGTTGTGAACTTCAGTATCGTACACAGGTTTATCTACTTTTCTGAAAATACCAAAAGGAGTTGGCAGATTTTCATCTTCAGTCATTAATGATAAAATCTGAGCTCTTACAGGACTTTCATCATGTTCATCATGAACAAGTAAATCATCAGCAGAATATTTACCATCTGTTAATGAAACAACTTTAGGGTTAAAGCCGTCAAGAATAATACCTTTATCTTTTTCTTTACCAAAGATTAAAGGCTGCTGATCTTCAAGATTTATTATTTTTTCTAATTTATCTGGAGCAGTTGAAATTGCATCAAAGGCGCCGTCGTTAAAAATAACGCAATTCTGATATACTTCTACAAAAGCAGTTCCTTTATGCTCTGCGGCAGCTTTAAGCATTTTATTAACCATTTTAGGGTTTCTGTCAATTGCTCTTGCAATAAAGGTAGCACCGGCACCCAAAGCGAGCGCTGAAGGGTTAAACGGATTATCAATACTTCCGTAAGGAGTTGTTTTAGTAACTTTACCTTTTTCAGAAGTTGGAGAATACTGACCTTTTGTTAAACCATAAATCTGATTATTGAAAAGAATAATTTTCAAATCAACATTTTTTCTGCAAGTATGGATAAAGTGGTTACCACCAATACTCATAAGGTCACCATCACCTGTTGCAACCCAAACTGATAATTCAGGACGAGCAACTTTTAATCCTGTTGCAATTGCAGGAGCTCTACCGTGAATTGAATGGAATCCGTATGTATCCATATAATAAGGGAAACGACTTGAACAGCCAATACCGGAAACCCAAACTATATCTTCTTTTTTTCTGCCTATTTCAGGCATAATTTTCTGAACCTGATTCAAAACGACATAGTCACCACAACCAGGACACCATTTTACTTCTGCAGCAGGAATAAAATCCTTATGTGTCAATTTAGTTTCTATGTTATTTTCCATTATTTCCTCCTAGCAAATCTGCTATCCCTGCCTGAATTTCAAATGATCTGAAAGGCAGACCTTTAACTTTTTTAAGTGAGTGAATATTTGTTAAGCAGTAGTTAGCTCTTAAAATATGAGCCAATTGTCCCATATTTAATTCTGGTATAAGAACGTGTTTGAAACTTCTTAATACCTCGGCAGTGTTTTTAGGCATTGGGTTAAGATGTTTGAAATGAGCCTGAGATACTTTGTATCCGGCTTCTCTTGCATGATTAACCGCATCAGTAATACTTCCGTAAGTACCACCCCAGCCAACTACCAATAATTCACCCTGAGGATCACCATCAACTTCAAGATCAGGAACATCGTGAGAAATATTAGCTACTTTTTGCGCTCTTACTCTCACCATAAAGTCGTGGTTATCAGGATCATAACTTACATTACCATAGATGTGTGATTTTTCAAGTCCGCCAACTTTGTGTTCCAATCCAGGAGTCCCCGGAATTGCCCAAGGTCTGACCTGAAGATCATTTCTCTGGTAAGGGTTATATGTATCTTTATCAGTATGATATTCTACTTTAATTTCTGGTAAAGAATCAACTTCAGGTAATTTCATTGGTTCAGAACCATTTGCAATATAACCGTCAGTTAATAACAATACAGGAGTCATATACTTAACAGCTATTCTCATTGCTTCAATTGCCATATAATAACAATCGCTAGGAGTTGAAGCTGCAATAACAGGAATAGGAGCTTCGCCGTTTCTTCCGTACATAGCCTGTAATAAATCTGATTGCTCAGTTTTTGTTGGTAATCCTGTACTTGGTCCGCCTCTCTGTACGTTAACAATTACAAGAGGAAGTTCTGTAATACAGGCAAGTCCCAATGCTTCTGCTTTTAATGCCAAACCAGGTCCACTGGTAGTTGTAACAGATAAATGACCACCGTAAGCAGCGCCAATTGATGAAACTATACCCGCAATTTCATCTTCGGCCTGGAAAGTTTTACAGTTGTAGTTTTTATATTTACTAACATACTGTAAAATTTCAGTGGCAGGTGTAATTGGATAAGAACCTAGGAATAATGGTTTATCAGCCAAACAAGCAGAAGTAACCAATCCCAAAGCAGTTGCTTCGTTACCGGAAATATTTCTGTATGTACCTTTTTCAAGGTTGGCAGGTTTTACATTATATCTTACTGTAAACAACTGCGTATTGTCACCATAGTTAAAACCTGCTTTTAATACATTTTTGTTAGCTTCCGCTATTTCAGGTTTTTTGGCAAACTTATTGTTAATCCAGTTATTTACCGGTTCAACAGGACGATTATAAAGCCAAAGCATAATACCCAATGCAAAGAAGTTTTTACAACGAAGTTTTTCTTTCTTTGTAAGTGAGCTTTCTTTAAGCGTTTCTTCCGTCATGCTTGTTATTGGAACCGGATAAACCTTGTAACCGGAAAGTGATTCATCTTCTAAAGGACTCACTTCATAATTAGCCAGTTTAAGATTTTTTTCATTAAAGGCATCCTGATTCGCAACTATAATTCCATTTTGTTTTAAGTCTTTCAAGTTTGCTTTTAAAGCAGCAGGGTTCATAGCAACCAATGCATCTGGTAAATCACCAGGTGTATTACTATTGTTTGAACTGAAGTGCAGCTGGAATCCACTCACACCGGCAATAGTACCGGCAGGGGCACGAATTTCAGAAGGATAATCAGGTAATGTCATTAAATCATTACCGGCAAAAGCTGTACTATCACTGAATTGCGTACCGGTTAACTGCATACCGTCACCAGAATCTCCGGCAAATTTGACGGTCACTTCACTTAGACTTTTTAGTTCTTTTTCCATTTTTATTGTTAACTCATACCGTTTATTGTAAAATATGAATTTAATTAAGTATCTATTTTTTTAATTAACAGATTTCAATATTTTAACGAACTCGTCAGGTCCCACATACCCTGTGAACCTTTTAACTTCCTTTCCTGTTGTATCAAAAATGATCAAAGTAGGCATTCCTTTTGCACCAAACTTCTTGCGAAGCGCTTCTTTATGATCATCTGATTTTGTCATATCTATTTTATAATTATCAAAACTTTTTGATAATGCCACCACTTCCGGATCTTTAAATGTTATGGCATCATATTCTTTACAAGGTATACACCAGTCAGCGTAAAAATCCACAAGAATTTTTTCACCTTTTTTCATTGAAGCATCAAATTTTTCCTGATCAAATTTTTCGAATTTTACTTTTTCTACCGAACCTGATGAAGAAACATAAGAATGGGTCAGCATAAAGACTGACAGAGCAAATATTACAAGACTAAAAATCGTCTTAAATTTTCTGAACCCTTCCCTGTCGTTTGCCATTGTATCAAACACAAGAAGATAGATTACAGAAATAATTCCAAATATCGGAAGTGCAAATTCATTAACT
This sequence comes from Rhodothermaceae bacterium, assembly GCA_041725875.1. Lineage (GTDB taxonomy): Bacteria > Bacteroidota > Ignavibacteria > Ignavibacteriales > Melioribacteraceae > JBGRQB01. Next base: position 12,072 of record JBGRQB010000038.1, on the reverse strand, counting down.
GCTTTAGGTAACAACGGAGCTGCAAAATAGATTGCCATTCCCAATAAAAGGAACCCAAAAATTTTCTTTATGGCAATCATCCACATTCCTGCTTGAGGCAGACTGTTTAATTTTCCTGAGAAAATTGCAAGGAATAAGTATGGTAATCCCAAACCAACAGCCATTGTAAAGAACATTACAAATCCGTAAACAGGATCGCCGTTAGCAGCAACCAAAGTAACAAGACTTAGTACAAAAGGACCAATACAAGGAGCTGCAACAATACCCATTGTTAATCCCATAAAGAAAGCACCAAAGTTACCTGATTTTGCACCACCGGCTTTCATAACCCAGCTGTCAGGCATTTTTAACTCAAATGCACCAAACATACTTACTGCAAGAGTTATAAAAATTAAGCAGATTACTCCAATAACAATCGGGTTCTGCATAAGAGCTCCAAATACGGCACCACTTAATGCAGTAATAACACCTACCACAGAATAAGTAAGAGCCATACCAAGAATATAAAATATTCCTAAACCAACCAACTTGCCAGTGCTCCCTTCTGACTGTCCGCCAAAATACCCGATAGTAATTGGTATTAAAGGATAAACACAAGGAGTAAGATTAAGTGCCAGACCGCCGAAGAAAACCAAGATCAGACTTAAAAACAAACCGCTTTCAGCTAATTCAGCTGCTGTTTCATCACCTTCAAGTTCAGAAACTTTTTCATCTGCCTGTTTATTTTCTGAAGCTGCATCTTTCTTTTCAAAAACTTCATTATTTATTTTTGTAACAGCTTCACCAGCCTTAACTGCAGTTACAACTACTTCAGCTGTAATTGTGTTTGGAGGCATACATTGTGAATTGTTACAAGATTGATATTCAATTTCTACAGGAATTTTATATTCCTTTAACTCAAGCTTTTCATCAAACTTAATTTTTCCATATACATAAACAGTGCCTTCATATACTGCCACAGGATTTTCGGAAAAATCAAATTTTATCTCTTCTGCGTGAGGAAAAATAAGATTAGAAAACTTGAAAGTTTCTGTTTTCAAACTAATAGTAGTCGGAAACAAAAACTCATCTTTTGGATTATTAGAATTAATGTGCCAGGTATCAAAAATGTTCAGCTTAAAAGCAACATCAAGTTCACTTCCCACATTAACTTCTTTTGAGTTCTGAATTACAGAAAAACTCATTTGCTGTTCGTCGCCAAACTGTGCAAATGCCGAAACAGAAAACAGAAGTACAAAAACGAGTTTAAGTACAAAAAGTTTTTTTAAGTTCATAAATACTTCCTTTTGATGATTTATTATATATGCGCCTTTTATGATCATTTTCTTTTCCAACCCTGAACTATTGGAAATCTTCTGCCGTATCCAAATGCTTTTTTAGAAATTCTCAGCACAGGAGCAGCCTGCTTTCTTTTGAATTCATTCAAATCCACCAGTTTCAGGATCTTTTCCACAACTTCTTTATCCTTTATAATACCTGATATCTCATTTAGTTCCTTGTTTTCTTCAAGATACATTTTCAAGATATTATCAAGTAAATCGTAAGGAGGTAAAGAATCTTCATCTTTCTGATCTGGTCTAAGCTCGGCAGAAGGAGCTTTTTCTATAATTTCTACAGGAATAATTTCATCGTTTCTGTTGATGTAGCGACATAAATCATAAACTTTTGTTTTGTAAACATCTGCAATTACGCCAAGCGCTCCGTTCATATCGCCGTACAATGTTGCATAACCAACCGCCATTTCAGATTTGTTTCCAGTTGTACACAACAGAGAACCAAATTTGTTGGAGATTGCCATAAGGTAAACTCCTCTGATTCGCGACTGAATATTTTCTTCGGCAACATTTTCTGCGAGTCCGGCAAAAAGAGGATTCAACTGATCAAGTACTTTGTCAAAAACCGGCTGAATAGAAATATTTGCACTTCTTATTCCGAGTTTTTCAACAAGTTTTTCAGAATCTTTTACACTTCCCTCGCTTGAATATTTAGACGGCATCATAACAACATCAACATTTTCAGCGCCAAAAGCTTCAACGGCAAAGTAAGTAACAATTGCCGAATCAATTCCGCCGCTTAACCCTATTAATGCTTTTTTGAAGCCGGTTTTATTAGCGTAATCTTTCAAACCGTAAATTAATGCGTCGTGAACTTCCTCCTCATAACTTCCTTCAACAGAAGAAAGAGAAGCTTGTTCTTTATTTGTATCAAAAACAAAATAATCTTCATTATAAGTTTTACCTATCTGCACCAGCTCCCCTTTTGAGTTAAAGCACATACTGCCTCCGTCAAAAATAAGGTCGGTCTGTGCACCTGTACAACAGCAGTATACCAAAGGAGTTTTATCGGTTTTTGTCAGTACGGATAACATTTCGTGTCGTTCGGCACGTCTGCCATAAGCGTACGGACTAGCAGAAAGGTTAAGATAAATTGTAGCGCCCTTATCTCTTAAAATTTCAGTCGGGTCGCAGTTATATCTTCTGTTTTTCCAGTAATCTTTATCATTCCAGATATCTTCACAAATTGAAATACCAAGTTTTTCACCTTTAAACTCGTGTACAAACACATCTTTAGCAGGCTCAAAATAGCGTACTTCATCAAAAACATCGTAATTTGGAATTAATGATTTGTGTTGGATAAATCGGATTTCACCGTTGTAGCACAAAAGGGCTGAGTTGTAGAGGCCGGTTCCTACTGCATCGTCTTCTTCCGTTATAGATCCGAAAAGCAGAGCGGTTTCGTTAGTTTGAGAGGCAATTTCCTTACTGGCATCAATTACCCGTTCTCTGAACTCCCGCTTCTCTAAAAGATCCTGCGGAGGATATCCCGGTAAGGCAAGTTCCGGAAATATTACTAAATCCGCGTTATCTTTCTGTCCTTGCCTGTATCTATCTATTATCTTTGCTTTGTTGCCTGTGATATCCCCTATTATCGGGTTTACCTGGCCTAAAGCGATTTTCATCTTATCGTCGCAAACACTTTTTTATTGAACAATGATAACTTAACAACTTTCATAAGTTTTTACAATTAAATTGTTAATTTTTTATCAATTTTTTTTAATGAAATTGTAAAATATTGCAATATATAACCAATATCGAGAATTTTTTAGTGATTTAAATTTAAACTTTTTTTTCGAACTTGCGTCTAACCCTTCACAAAACACCAAAAATGTGGAGGCAGAGATGAAAGACAGATTGTATCGTGCGAGAGGAAACCGGGTATTTGGCGGTGTTGCAGCAGGATTATCCGAGTATTTGAATATCGACCCTATTTTGGTTAGAATAATTTTTGTTATTGCCGCTTTCTTCAATGGTATAGGTCTGATTGCTTATATCGTTATGTGGATAGTTGTTCCTGAAGAACCGTTAATAGCTCCTAACTTTAGCTCTTCAACACAAAGTGCTCCTGCAGATGAACAAAAGCAGGAAGAAAATGCTGAGTTTACAGCTGAAAATCAGGCAACTGATAATTCTCAGTTTAATTTCCAGCAGCAGTTTACTACTAAGAAATCCTCCAACAACGGAAGATTAATCGGCGGTTCTATCCTGATTGGTATAGGTGTACTGCTTCTTTCAAAATCGTTCTTTCCATTTTTCGATTTTGCAGATCTGTTCCCTCTTATACTTGTAGGTATCGGAGCCGGTTTGATAATTAATTCAGTTAGAAAATAACGGAGAATGTGATGAAAACAAGATCATTGTTTTGGGGATTATTTTTTATAACACTTGGTGCCTTGTATTTACTGGATAATTATGTTTCGTTTTATTTTGACTGGTATTACATTTCCGACTGGTGGGCTCTTATCTTTATTCTTTGGGGTGTATCGGTAATTTTCAAAAACAACGCGACTATTCGTCCAATTGTGACAGGTGTTACCGGGTTCTGGCTGGCTGTTATTTTGTATGCGCTCTTTCTAAATGCGTTTTATTATGATTACGATTTTCACTTTAGTAATAACAACAGCTACGAAGTTGAAAAATTTTCACAACAGTATGAACCTGATATAGAAAATGCAAAACTGATTATTAATGGCGGCGCCGGAAAGTTTTCAATTAAAGGCGCTACCAATGAACTTGTTGTGGCCAAGACTTACAACACTTTCGGCGATTATGATTTTGAAACCTATTCTTCCGGCAGCGGTGAAGTTATTAAAATTACACAGGAAGATACAAGAATAAATTTGATAGATCTTGATTATGATTTTGAAAATAAAGTTGAAGTAAAATTAAATGACAACCCGATATGGGATCTTAAGTTAAACATTGGTGCTGCCGCAACTTCTCTTGATCTTACCGATTATAAAGTGCGTCGCCTTGACTTAAACACAGGCGCTACCAAAACAAAAATAAAGCTTGGTGATTTACACAACAGCACAGAAATTGATGTTGAAATGGGAGCCGCAACTCTTGTTTTTGATATCCCTGAAAAATCAGGATGTAAAATTACCGGCGATATGGTTCTTATTGCAAAAACACTTGATGGATTTTCTAAAAAAGGAAATTCTGATACATATTATGTAACAGACGATTTTGCAAATGCTGAAAATAAAATTTATATAAATGTGGATGGCGGAGTGTCATCACTCAAAGTTAAAAGACACTAAAATAAAAGGCTACTCCCAGACTTTTATTTAATGTATTTTATCAATTTCTACTACCTTGGACTGCCCTCATCAAGCAGTCCTTTTTTTATTTCTTCTTATAATATTTTTCAGCTTCGGGCATTATTTTTTTCAAATCGCTAATTCTGGTTTCATCAGAAGGATGCGTACTTAAAAACTCAGGAGGAGTTCCATTCTTTTTGTTGGCTGACATTCTCTGCCAAAATGATACAGCCTCATTTGGATTATATCCGGCCATAGCCATAAAAATAAGTCCCAAATGATCAGCTTCACTTTCGTGCAGACGAGAAAACGGAAGCATTACTCCAACCTGACTCCCCAATCCGTAAGCAGTAAGCCACAATGCTTTTGTTTCTTCCGGTTTCTTTTTTAATGCTTCGCTTAATGCAAATCCGCCAAGTTGTGTGAGCATTCCCTGACTCATTCTTTCATTTCCATGTTTTGCAAGTGCGTGTGCAATTTCGTGTCCCATAACAACTGCGAGTCCGGCTTCGGTTTTTGTAACCGGTAAAATTCCTGTGTAGATCACAACTTTTCCTCCGGGCATACACCAGGCATTAACAGCTTCGCTTTCAACAAGATTAAACTCCCATTTATAATCGGATAACTCAGATGTGAGTCCGCGCTGTGCAAAGTATAATTTAACAGCTTTTTGAATTTTCTTACCAACCTTTTTAACCATTGCAATTTCTTTTTTGTTGGTGGAGAGTTTATTCTCTTTCAGAAACTGATCATACTGAGAAAAACTCATTGATAAAATTGTGGAAGATGGAATAATATTCAACTGACTTCTGCCGGTAAGGGGCACAGTTGAACAAGATGTTAAAACAAAAATCAGCAGAAAAAATAATATTACAAATTGCTTTTTAATTTTATGAAACATTTCAGATCCCCAAAACTTTTACAGTTACTCTTTTTCGTTGTTTTCCATTTAGTTCAATATAATAAATATTTTGGGAATGACTGAGTTCTAATCTTCCCTTTGTAACCGGAATTACAATATCACTTTGTAAAAGCGATTTCCTGATATGAGCACCCTGCAATGCCATATCACCATCTTTGAAATTGTAAGTCTTATTGACACTCACAGAATTATACAGAAACTCCTCAATATCTTTTGCTGCCTTTATATTTTCATTTGTGATTAATAACCCGCTGGTGTTATCCATTACAAACAGACTAACCATTCCGTCATCTATTCCGCTGTGCGCTACAACAGATTCAACATTTTTTGTAACATTAATAATTTCTTTTTCTTCGGCGGTTTTAAACCACATATAATCTGTTAAAGATCTCATTTCACCATCCTTACTTCTGTTGCTGTCAAATGAATCAACATCCATTACATCAACCAGTTTTTCAGAAACATTGCAAAAACCTTCAGTGGTATTCATTAATCGTTCGGCAAGATTTGTTATTATATTTGAAGCTACATCAGGAAAATGATTTACAATCTGCTCAAGAGAACCTTTAATAGTAGCAACATAAGAATCCTCCACTGCAATAATTGTTGCAGTGCGCGGAGAATTGAGAATCATACTCATTTCACCAATAATAGTACCTTTTTGACTGAACCGGGTAATCTCTACATTATTTTTGAAAATTCCGATAGTTCCCTTGATGAGAATAAAAATTGTAGAATCCTTATCACCTTCACAAGCCAGTATTTCATCTTTTTTAACAAACTTCAAAAATACTCCTTCAAAATTGGTAAGCTATTATCGGTCAGGAAAAACCAAAACTAAAATCAGCTGTTGGAGAACTTGAGTAAAAACGATTTGATAAACTGATTCAGGTTGCCGTCCATAACTCCCTGTGTATCGGAAGTTTCAGTATTTGTTCTGTGATCTTTTACCATATTATAAGGATGGAACACATAAGATCTGATCTGGCTTCCCCATTCAATTTTCATTTTGCCTTTCTCAATTTCATCAAGTTCGGCTTCCTGTTTTTCCAGTTCGAGTTGGTATAATTTGGATTTTAATAATTTCATTGCGTTGGTTCTGTTCTGCAGCTGCGATCTTTCATTCTGACAAGCTGCAACAGTTCCTGTTGGAATGTGAGTTATCCTTACGGCAGTTTCAACTTTATTTACGTTCTGACCACCTTTACCACCCGAGCGATAAGTATCAACTCGTAAATCAGCAGGATTAACTTCTATTTCTATTGAATCATCTGCTTCGGGAATTACAAACACAGATGCAAATGATGTGTGTCTTCTTTTATTAGAATCAAACGGAGAAATTCTTACAAGTCTGTGAACCCCGTTTTCCGCTTTCAGATATCCGTAAGAAAATGAGCCTGAAATTTCGATTGTGGCACTTTTAATTCCGGCGCCGTCACCCTCAAGAACATCCATTATAGACATTTTATAATTATTTTGTTCGCCCCAGCGCAGATACATTCTGAACAACATTTCTGCCCAGTCCTGTGCTTCGGTTCCACCGGCGCCTGCATGAATGGTGAGAATACAATTTTTATCATCATCTTTTCCGCCGAGCATACTGCGCAGCTCCAGATCTTCGACGGCAGTTTTAAGTTTTTCTATCTCAGCTTCTATTTCTTCCGAAAGACTTTCATCCTCTTCCATTTCGGCAAGTTCAATATATTCTTCGGTTCCGTTATAGAGGGAATCTACATTTTTCCAAAAATCGATCCATTCCTGAACAGCTTTTGTCTGCTGCAAAATTGCCTGTGCATTTTTCTGATCATTCCAAAAATCGGGATCTTCACTTTTACGTTTCAGATCTTCAACCTTTGCAATTTTCTCTTCTATTTTCAGATATCCATAGAGGTTTTCAATTTTTGCTTTATAATCTTTTATATCTTTCAGATAATTTTCAAACATTACAATCCTGTTTTTAATTCCAGATCTTTTAATATAGAATTTTTAATTTCCGATAAATCGGAAGCTGAGTTTACATCAAACCACTTTATTCGTTCATCTCTTCTGAACCAGGTAAACTGACGTTTTGCAAATCTGCGAGTATCACGTTTTATAAGTTCAATTGCTCTTTCCAGAGTAATCTTTTCGTCTATAAAATCGTATAATTCTTTGTACCCGACAGTGTTCAAAGCGTTTACAGATCTGTCAAATCCCATTTCGAGAACATTCTGCAGTTCTGCAAGCAAACCATCATTCACCATCTGATCAACACGTTTTTCTATATTTTTATATAAAATTTCACGATCCCAATTTAATCCATATTGAAGAAATTTTATATCTGTATCTCTTTTCTGTTCATTATGATGCTGCCAAATTGGTTTTCCGCTGATATGAAAAACTTCCAACGCGCGAATAACTCTTTTCCAGTTTTGCGGAAGCATATTTTCAGCACTTTGAGGATCAACTTCTCTCAGTATATTATAAATATGTTCGTTGCCAAACTCTTCTCGCTGTTTCATTAACTCCGCTCTGTATTCATCGTCGGTTTCAACATCATTTATAATTCCGTCAACCAAAGCTTTTATATAAAGTCCGGAACCACCAACTACCACCGGAATTTTATTTTTTGAAAAAAGGTCTTCAATTACTTTTAATCCGTCAATTTCAAACTTGCTTATATTGTAATTTACATCCGGTTCCAAAGTATCGATAAAATGATGTTTAATTTTATCAGTTTCTTCTTTGGTTGGTTTTGCCGTACCAATGGAAAGATACTTGAATATCTGTCTGCTGTCGGCAGAAATAATTTCTGTCTGCAACTCTTCAGCAAGCATTAAACTCAAGGAAGTTTTCCCGGAACAGGTTGGACCTATTATGGTAACTACTACTCTTTCCATCCGTTTTTACCTATTAATGGAACAAAGGCAAAATTAGGAATCTCTTCGGCATCAAGTGTGTTTTCGTCAACTTTTGTAATAATCATTAAAGATTGTTTTGATTTATCACCAACGGGTATTACCAGTTTACCACCTGTTGCCAGCTGTTTTGTAAGGTTCACCGGAATTGTTGGTCCGCCTGCAGTTACAATAATGCCGTCAAAAGGAGCATATTCATTCCAGCCGATTGTTCCGTCTCCGAATCTGAGCAAAGCACGGAGTTTCATATCGTCAAACAATTTGCGAGTCTGGAAAAATATTTTTTCCTGTCGCTCTATAGAATAAACTTTAATTCCAAGCTGCAGTAAAACAGCTGCTTGGTAGCCTGATCCGGTTCCTATTTCAAGGACTTTTTGTCCTCTACTTAACCCCAGAGCCTGAGTCATAAAAGCAACAGTATAGGGCTGTGAAATTGTTTGTCCGGAACCAATTGGAAGAGCTGTATCTTCATAAGCGTGCTGTTTCATAATGTCGGGAACAAAAAGATGGCGTTCCACTGCATTCATAGCAGATAACACCGAACGATCTTTTATTCCTTTGGCTTCAAGCTTTGCAATTAATTCAGATCTTTCTATTTCGTACATATCACTCGTTTTTAATTTCGCCTGTAAAAATACAATTTATTTTGAAAATATTTTATCACATTATGAAATAATATCGCACATTTTCGAATTGCGTAATTTTTTCTTTGAAAATATTCTTGCATCGAATACAAAAATAGCGTATAATTAGGTCTCTGATTTTTGAAGTAATGACAGAGTAAATGCGAGAGTAGCTCAGTTGGTAGAGCACTACCTTGCCAAGGTAGCTGTCGCGAGTTCGAGTCTCGTCTCTCGCTCTAAAAAGCTTGTCATTTATTTGATGAGCTTTTTTTGTTTTAAATAAGTTTGGAGCTGTCGTCCCGACTTCAGTCGGGATCTCTCGCTCAATCATCAAACCCCTTATTTATGAAGGGTTTTGTTGTCTTAAATAAACTTAAATTCGAAATCGTCAGATCCACCCAATCCCTTTTCATCAAAACATTACTTAAATCAATAATTAACAGCGAATAAAATCTAAGATGTCTGTTTAGAAAAATACACTATGAAGGCAGAAAATCTTGCACCGTTAGGCGCACCACTTTCGGATAGGGTGTCTTTAATTAAGAAATGATGAAGTGTTGTGTTGTATTTTATGTTATTGATTTAGTTATAGTTTGTGGGATTGTTTTTGAGTTATGTCTCCGTCCAGCATTCATAAAAACTGTCTGTGTAATGTGGCTACGCTTATTTCAAACTCGGACACAACAAATTCCCCTTACAGTCATAAACACTGTATTGGCATAATATGTTAGCACCGTTTAGCTTACCACTTTCGGACAAAGTATCTTCAACAAAATAATCAACTTGTCAAAACATAAAAAATTTTGCACTGAAAGGCTGTTGACTACCCAAAATTTATAGATCAAATAATCTATAGTACTTTTCTTATACCATTTTTATCGTTTAATGCAGACTTCATCTACTGACCATATAATTAGCTTTTGAACTTCTGTATTTCTCATTCTTAAAATTGAAGCTACTGATATAGCTTGAGAACAAGCGATAACAAACTTATCACCTGCACTTAATATCCGGCCAATCTTTTCAAATCGTTCCAAATATTTTTTATACCTACGGATAACTTCTTTTTTTCCATCATTGATCTGAGGTGGATTAGAATCCTTTTTACAAACCAAAATTGCATCTATATTTATTGGGTCTTTTACGTTATTTTTGGGGCTCGCAACAGACATTTCAGCTTTGACCGGATGGGCCGCAATAATCTCAAATTTTGCTTTCTGAACAGCATCGTAAATTGCTAGCCAACCTTCAATAGTTGAGTGATGATAACTAAAGCTCATAATCGCATCTTTTTTTAACACTCTATAACATTCTTTAAAAATCTCACTTAACTTGTTTGAGAATTTTTCATAGTCTTTATCTTGAACCTCATTTTTATGTGATGAATCTTTACTAGCCAAATACTCATACTCATTCCCCAGACAATTTGATAACCATGCGTAGAAAAAATCACTTAGTTCACTATAATGAATGAAATCAAAATATGGAGGATCTGTGACTATAGAATCAACACTCTCATCAGGAATCGGTAATTTTGAACTATCCCCATTTAATATTAACGCAGCTTTATCAGTGGTGGAAAATAAATTCCATCTGTCGACAATCTTCAAATTAATCTCATTACTGCACACAATTTTTTGAGAACGATTACCTTTCCACGTTTCATTAAGGGAAAGTTCAAATGGCTCACTCAAATATTTTTTAGCTTTTATTAATCTACTTTTATACAAAGAACTGAATGTGCCACTACTCTTTCCAGGAGTCCCCCATACACTATTTTCTAATGGAGTCCTCTCGGGCTTTAATATATGATGCGAAAACATATGTCTTACGGCTCCGGTACCCTCTCCCTTAAATGTGCAGAAAAGATTGTTAAATTCCAAAGTCCCACTAAATAAGCAGATAAAATGATCACGAATTACTTTATTACTAATCTGAAGAATTCTTCTTAGCAACAATCCTAGACACAATAATTGACGTTCGTTAAAAAAATCTCTCCAATATTTGTAGTTATAACTTTTGGCCTGATCAGTATTATGACCTTGGCGAATATGCATAGTCGGTAATGGAAGTTTGTTTTCTAATTTTTCCAATAGTTTCCCAGCTTTGTTTAGTAACTGAAAATCATAAGCCGAGGGTTTTAAATATACTTTCTCATTTTTTTCATTTAATGCCATTATGGCGTAGAGTTTGTGTTTTGGAAGTTTTTTTTGTTTTTGAACCAGCTCTTTTATTTTATATTCAACACCTAATTTGTCGTATATTTTGGATCCTTTTACAGGCCCATCATGAGGATTGAATTCTTCAAGGCAAGAAGGACATTTTTCTGTTAAATTGTAATTTAATCCCTTAAAAATATTTTCGCAGAATGGACAATAAATTTGGCATTCAGGCTTTTTTTGGGGATAAGCATTTTTGCTAAAAATATAACTGGAAAACAATGGTATCTCTTCACCATTTGGTGTTTGAACTATTTTAACCCAGAAGTAATATAATGCTGGTGTTGGCTCACTATGTGGAGTAGTTATGGTTTTATAATACGATTGAATTTCTGAGCTAACGTCATGTTCAATCGATCTAAATTCTTCATTTAGTTTTTCAATATTGACGTTCTGTAACGCCTGCTTAACAAGAAAAGTACTCACAGGATTAACATCACAACCAATAACTTTAGCACCAAGTTTTGCAGCTTCTCCTAAAGTAGTGCCAGATCCCATAAATGGATCAAGAACAATCTGTTCGTCAAAATTTTGAAAATTGTAGAAATCAGTCCAACTATTTTCAGATAATGAACCCGAAACAATTGCACGAAATACACTTCCAAGCCGTTTAGCCCACCATTTATGGATATGATAAAGAGGTCGATTTATTTCTTTTCTGTAACTTTCTTTTTCTGCTATTTTGTCAATGGCTTCAAATGGAAAATCTTTTTCAATTGCGCGAGTCATATGATTTATGCTTCCAAAGTTGGCATTGACGCTGAATTCCTTACTCTTGCAGTTCTAGCTTTACATGCAGAAAAAATATCTG
>JBGRQB010000037.1:0-26828 GCA_041725875.1 Rhodothermaceae bacterium | reverse complement strand
CCTTAATAATTGGGGAATTATTCACTAACACAAAAGGAGTTATTATGCAAAGAAAGGGATTCATTATCTTTCTCTTACTCTTTTTTCCTGTCTTAGTTTTTGGACAAGGATTAAAAATCAAAGGTAAAGTCACTGATAACAATGGAGAACCATTGTTGGGTGCAAATGTTATGCTTGCTGACCTTTCAATCGGGGCAGCTACAGACTTAGATGGTAACTATGTGTTTGATGTTCCATCTCAACAAGTAAATGGCCAGGAAGTGGTTCTTGCTGCCTCCTATATCGGATTCAAACAAAAAAGTACTACAGTTGTGTTAAGAGGAAACACTTTGGAAGTGAATTTTGTTTTAGAAGAAGATGTTTTTAGAAGTGAAGAAATAGTTGTAACTGGTATTGCGTCCAGAAATTCAAAATCAGTTGCTGAAGTTGCTGTTTCCAGAGTTTCTGCAAAAGAATTAACAAAAACACAGGCATACCAAGGAATTTCTCAGCTTGTTGCTGGTAAAGTATCTGGTGTGCAAGTAAAAGCCTCATCTGGTAACGTTGGTGCTGGATTCCGTTTTAATGTAAGAGGTGGTGGTGGTCTAGGTGGAAATGGCCAACCAGTTATTTATATTGATGGTGTGAGAGCTGAAAATGCTGAAATTGGTGGCGCTTATGGCGGTGGCCAGGGTATTAGTTTAATGGCTGGTCTTAATGTTAATGACATTGAGAATATCGAAGTTCTTAAGGGACCTGCAGCAGCAGCAATGTATGGTACTGGCGGTTCTAATGGTGTTGTTTTAATTACAACTAAATCAGGATCGATAAGTGGTGCTTCATCTTTTGGTTTAGATTACAAATTTAATTATGGTATGAACGAATCAACTTTAGAATATGATAAATCATATTTAAGATTAGCTGATCAGGTTGATGATGTTTACAGAATTGGACATAACCAAGAGCATTCATTGAGCGTTAATGGTGGAACTAGCAGTATGAAATATTATGCTTCTTTCCAGAAAAAAAATGAAAGAGGTATAGTTGCTCCGAATGAACTAGACAGAACAAGTTTCAGAACAAACATTTCAGCTTATCCAAGTGAAACAGTTACTTTTCAGTTCAGAGCAGGGTATAACCAGACTGATATAACTAGACCAATAGCAGATAACCATATTTTCGGTAAATTGTTAAATGCTTTAACTTATAAAGATTTTAGTTATTTACCATTAAGTGTTATTGAATCTATCAGTGATGAATTCCGCATTAATCAGTTTATTGGTGGTATTTCAACTGTAATTAAACCAATTGATAAATTAGAAATTAATGCTTCTGCTGGTTTAGATCAATCAAACTTAAGAAACGTTCAAATGTATCCATCAGGTGTTGGCTTCCCTATTTATTCAAAGGGACATAAAGAAATTTATGAAAGATATTCACAAAGACAAACATTTGATGTTAATGCAAGATATACTTATGATATATTGCCAAAATTAACAGCAACTTCTATTGTTGGTTCTCAAATTCTTGAGTACCGTAGAACTTATTCAGAATTAAGTGCAAGTACATTTGATACTGGATTAATTACTCAGATTGGTGCTGCAACTCAGTCAATTACTCTTGGTGAAACTAAAGTACACACTAGAGAAGCTGGTATTTTTACAGAGCATCAACTTAATTACGATAACCAATATTTTGTTACTTTAGCATTAAGAAGAGATTATGCTAACTCAATCGGTACTGAAGCTCCGGCTATTACTTATCCAAAAGCAAGTTTTGCTGTAAGATTGGATAAATTTAACTTCTTACCTGAATATGTAAATCTTTTCAAAATTCGTGCTGCCTATGGTGAAACTGGTAACTTACCAGGTGTTACTCAATCATTATTATTATTATATAGTGGTGTAAATGGCGGACACGGTACTTCTGCTAATATTGATGAAATCGGTAACAACACGCTTGAACCTGAAAGAATTAAAGAATTAGAAATGGGTTTTGAAGCTGAATTGTTTAATAAATTATCATTAGAATTTACTTATTTCGTTGGCGCTGCTTCAAACTCAATTATTGGTTTGCAAAGAGCTCCTTCTACTGGTTTAACTGCCACAACTTCACCATTTAACGTTGGTGGAATTGATACTTGGGGTTGGGAAACATTAGTTAAGTTTAACCCAATCAGAAGTGCAGATTATGATTTGACTACTACTTTGATTTGGAACTATGCAAATAGTGAAGTAACTGATCTTGGTGGTGCTCAGGATATTTTTAATGGCTGGGGAAGTAACGTTCTTAAAGTAGGATTACCGAGATCTAACTTCTATGCTAAAGTGCCTACAAAAGTTAAATATAATACAGATGGTACATATGCTGGTGCTGAATTTGAAAGACGTGACTTAGGATCACCAACTCCAGATCATACAGGTTCATTTGCAATTAATTTCAGATTTATGAAAAACTTTAACCTTTATGTTCTTTCAGAATGGGGATTAAACATGAAAATGTTTGACGGAACTGAATGGAGCTCAATAGGTAAAGGTTTAACTCCTGAATCATACAGATTAAGAGCACTATTGAATTTCTCTAACGGAGATCCAAGCATTGCTCCACTTACTCCAGGAACTCCTGAGTATAAAAAAGCAGCTGAAGAGTATATGCTAATTGATAAAAACTATAATGGTAACTTCGTTAAAGATGCTGATTATTTTGTTTTACGCGAAGTTAGTTTGTCATACGATTTTACAGAATTGTTTACTGAGTTATTTAGCTCTAAAACATTCAAATCATTTATGGCAGGTATCTCTGTAAGAAACTTATATAGAACGTCAAAATATGTTCGCGATGATGTTGAACTTGAATTTGGCGGTTCTCGTACAAACACTAAGAGTCATGAATATTACACAAATCCTGTGCCTAGAACCATCAACTTCTGGTTCAGTTTTGGGTTTTAATTAGGAGGAATAATGAAAAAAATTATATACATAGCATTATTTGCAATAATCCCAGCACTAATAGGATGTAATGATTATGTAACTGGGGTTGATAAGTTTATCGATAAAGTGCAGGATGATCAGCTGGCAGACAGATCTCAGCTTACGTTTTTGCAAAATGGATTACTAAATAGCTTTGCTCAGTCTTATGACCAGGTTACTTATCTTGCCGATGGATTATCAGATCAGTTAGAATTTGATTCCAGAAATGTAGATGCTACCTATACTTCATTTGATGAAGTTGAAACAGGCACTATTTCAACTACAAATCCATCTGTTCTTACCGTTACACTAAACATTGGTGAGTTCAGATATTTTGCACAAAGCTTCTTAGAAAAAGTTGCGCAAATGCAATTTACTGACAATGATCCGGCAGAAAAAGAAGCTTATTTCTATGGAAATTTAATGTCAGGTGTTTCTAGATATTTTTATGCTGCATACATTGGTCTTGAGAAAACAAACGGTGGTGGTCCTGAAATTAATAAAGGTCCATTCATTCCTTCTGCCGATATGTATGATCAAGCAGTTACTTTCATAAAAAAAGCTATTGAGTATGGAACACCAGCTCAAAATAAAATTGCTAACACATTATTAGCTAAAATTTACATTAACCAAAATAAATACACTGAAGCTACGCAGTATGCAAATGCTGGTATGACTAGCGGTGACGATGTGTTTAAAGCTTTATATACTGATGCTGTTACTAATGCTTGGGCTAGTTTTGCTGGTTCTATCCGTGCACAGTGGACGATTCCTGCCAGAATAGTTAATTATGTTGCAGTTGATGAAAAAGAAGCAGCTCGCGTGAAAGTTAAACCTTATAAAACAGTTAGTACTGGCGTTATATACAGACAAGACAAACACGCACTAGAAGCATCTCCATTAACTTTCTTGTCTTGGCAAGAAAATGATTTAATGCTTGCAGAAATCGCATTAAACGGTGGTGATAAAGCTACTGCACTTCAAAAAGTAAATGCTGTTAGAGCATCATATGGAATTTCTGCTTTAACTGATATTACTATGGCAACATTACTAGTTGAAAGAGAAAAAGAATTATTCTGTCAAGGTGCCAGATTAATCGATCAGCGCAGACATACTCTATTCCATTTGCCAAATGGATGGCAGTTTTTACCGATACAGGATCGTGAAAGAAACGACAATCCTAACTTCAACTAATATTTTAATTAGTATAAAACAAAAAAGGCTAACCATTTGGTTAGCCTTTTTTTTATTTAAATCTAAAATTATTCGAACATCGAGTTATCAGTAATTTTTATATTTGTGAGTCGGTTGGTTTTTTCAGAATCAAAGATCGTGATTACGCGTCCGTAATTAGAAGCAAAACCTTTCATTTTACCATTGTAATCAGTATGTTCAAATAAAACACTCAGAGTTTTACTTTCAAGTGATTGATGGAATTTTCTGAGTTTTTCTTGACTCAATTCCCTAAGTTTCCCATTACGTTCTTTACGCGTTCTTACAGGCACTACATCAGCAATTTTTAATGCTTCTGTGTTAGGTCTTTCAGAGTATGTAAATACATGCAGGTAAGAATATTTTAACTCTGAAAGCAGTTGATATGTCTTTTCAAATTCTTCATCTGTTTCACCCGGAAAACCAACAATTACATCTATTCCTATTCCGGCATTCGGAATGGTTTCATTTATCTTAGTAATTCTGGAAATGAATTTTTTCACCATATAACGTCTTTTCATATTTCTTAGTACAACATTACTGCCGCTTTGTAACGGAATATGAAAGTGATTGCATAACTTATCTGATGAGGCCGTTAATTCGATAATTTCGTCGGTTAGAAGATTCGGTTCAATGGAACTGATTCTTATCCTGAACTCACCTTCAACAGCGATAAACTTTTTTAACAATTCAGAAAGACTTGTACCTGTGTCCCTTCCATATTCACCAACATTTACGCCGGTAAGGATAATCTCTTTATATCCTTTAGCAAGTAACTGCTTAAACTCGGTAAGGAGTTTGGCTTCGGTGGCGCTTCTGCTTTTACCGCGCGCTTTTGGTATGGTACAGTAGGTGCATTTATAATCGCAGCCGTCCTGGATTTTTAGAAAAGCTCTTGTGCGTGAATCTGCATCGGTAGAGTATGACGAGTGAAATTCGGTGATTTCTTCAAATGGAGTTACGTATACGTCTGGATAAGCATTTTTAGTCTGATTGATATGAGAAATAATATCATACTTATCATTACTTCCCATTACAAGATCTACTCCTTCTATTTCAACAATTTCATCAGATCTCAACTGGGCATAACAACCTGTTACAATTATAAATCCGTCCGGATTATTACGTTGAGCGCGTCTGATAATTTGTCTGCATTCTTTATCTGCCCCGTCTGTAACAGTACAGGTATTGATAACATAAACATCAGCAGGGGAATTAAAATCTGTAATTTGATAACCATCATCCAAAAACTGTTTTCCGATGGTTGAAGTTTCGGCAAAATTTAATTTACATCCTAAGGTATGAAAAGCAACCTTTTTCACTTTGAATCCTTTCTAATAAAAAAAATGGGCTGACTTTAAGTTAATAAAATCAGCCCTGTATGAAATAACTAAATATTATTCTTCAGTAGTTTCTGGAGCGTCTTCTTTAGCTGCTTCTTTTTTTGCTGCATCATTATTGTTTGGTTTCTGATCGTAAAGGTTAAAGTCTGAAGAATCAAATTTACCAGCGTCAGCTTGTTTGATATCATCTACAGATACTTTTTCCAATTTGAATTTCTGAACGTATTCAGCAATTTCTTCGTCAGATTTATCTTTAACAGCGGCAATTGCACTTAAAACAATTTTTTTGTTTTCTTTATCAAATTCAACAACGGCTAATTCAATTTCTGTTTCAACAGGGAAGCAGAATGACAAGTTTTTGATTTTTGAAGTTGATAACTGAGTTGCAGGAATAAATCCGTCAACACCAGATGGTAATTCAGCAATTAAACCTTTTTCAATAATTCTTACAACTTTAGCGTTAGTAGTAGTACCAACAGCATATTCAGTTTCAAAACCTTCCCAAGGGTTATTGTTAATCTGTTTGTGACCAAGAGAGATTTTTCTCTGCTCAGTATCGATGCCTAATACAACAACTTCGATTTTTTCACCTTTTTTAACAATTTCTCCAGGATGGCGAACTTTTTTAGTCCAGCTAAGATCTGAAATGTGAACTAAACCGTCAACACCTGGTTCTAATTCAACAAATACACCAAAGTTAGTTAAGTTACGTGCAACACCTTCGTGTTTAGATCCAACAGGATATTTTTCCATTAATTCTGTCCAAGGATCTGGAACTAACTGTTTCATACCAAGAGAAATTTTCTTTTCTTCTTTGTCTAAGCTTAAAATCTGAGCTTCAACAATCTGTCCCATTGATACGAACTGTGAAGGATGTTTAATATGAAGAGTCCAGCTCATTTCTGAGATATGGATAAGTCCTTCGATACCTTTTTCAATTTCAATGAATGCACCGTAATCAGTAAGAGATACAACTCTACCTGAAACTTTATCGCCAACATTGTATTTGTCAAGGATATCTTCCCAAGGATGTTTCTGAAGCTGTTTAAGTGACAATGAGATTCTGCGTTTTTCAACGTCAAAGTCAGTAACAACAACTTTAATTTTTTCGTCAAGTTTAACAACTTCACTTGGATGGTTAATTCTTCCCCAGCTAAGATCTGTAATGTGAATTAAACCGTCAACACCGCCTAAGTCAACAAATACACCAAAGTCGGTGATTGCTTTAACGATACCTTCAAGAATCTGACCTTTTTCAAGAGAGTCAATAATTTCCTGACGTTTTCCGGCAATTGATTTTTCAATAAGAACTTTGTGAGAAACAACAACGTTTTCAGTAGGAATATTGATTTTAACAATTTTGAAGTCCATTGTCTGACCAACAAATGCGTCAAAATCTCTAACAGGTCTGATATCGATCTGTGAACCAGGCAAGAATGCTTCAATACCCATAAGATCAACAACCATACCGCCTTTAATTCTTTTAAGAATTTTACCTTGAACGATTTCATCTTCTTCGTGAGCTGAAACAATTTTAGCCCAAATACGTAAGAAGTCTGCACGTTTTTTACTTAATACAAGGTTACCTTCTTTGTCTTCAACACTTTCAATAACGATTTCAACATCCTGACCAACAGCCAATTCTTCTTCAACATCAAATTCAACTCTTGGAATTGTACCATCTGATTTGAAACCAACATCTAGAACAACGTTATCTTCACCTATAGCTACAACTTTACCAGTAATGATTTCACCTTCTTTGATATCTCTGAATGAATCATTATAAAGGGCAGCTAATTCCTGTAACTCATCAGCAGAATATTCATCTGCGTTGTAAAATTTGTTTGCAGCAGCTAATTTCTGCTGCTCATTAATGGCAGTTTTAGTTTCTTCAGCCATTATTCCTCCAAAAAAAATATTTACTCCGGATTTTATTGCCATCGTATAAAATCAAGAATAAGGGTTTAGTTTAACATCAGTTAATTAAGATGGCTTTTTTATATTAACTGTTTTTCTTTTGCTTTATCAATAATAAACTTTACTTCTTCTTCAACTGAAAGACTTGTTGTATCCAATTCCACAGCATCATCTGCTTTTACAAGCGGACTTATTTCTCTGCCGGAATCGAGTTTGTCTCTTTCGCTCAGATTTTTGTAAACTTCTTCGTAAGAACCGGTGAAATTATTTTCTTTCAATTCGTCAAAACGTCTTTTTGCTCTTTCTTCAATTGATGCAACCAGAAATATTTTTAACGCTGCCTCGGGAAACACAATTGTAGTTGTATCTCTTCCTTCAACAACAATATTTATTTTAGAACCAATCTTTCTCTGCAAACAAACAAGCTCTTCACGAACTTCTTTTATTTTACTGATCTCACTTACTTTTGAACTTACACTTAAAGTTCTTATTTCATTTGTAACATCGGTATTATCAATAAAAATTTTATTAATACCGACTTCAAATTTTAACTCAAGATCTATCTCTTTAGTCAGTTTGATAATCTCTTCAGAATTATCTTCAATTTTATTTTTAATCGCTGCAAAAGTAACTGCTCTGTACATTGCGCCTGTATCCAGGTAAATGAAACCTAACTCTTTTGCAACTGATTTTGCTAATGTACTTTTTCCTGATCCCGCAGGACCGTCAATTGCTATAACTATACTTTTTTCCATAAGCTCGAAATATACTCTTTTTTCGTAATTTTCACAATTAAAAATTATATATTTGATTCTCTAAATTAATGTAAAATAATAACTTACAGAGGATTTAAGTAAATGGGATTAATAAGCTGGATATTGATGGGAGCCATTGCAGGCTGGTTTGCATCCAGATTGGCAGGAACTGAACGCAGAGGTTGTTTTTTTAACATACTTTTGGGGATTGTAGGTTCAATTATTGGCGGTTATGTTTTTCACTATTTTGATAAACCGGGAATTACCGGATTTAATTTCTGGAGCATATTTGTTGCAACAGTCGGGGCAATGATTTTACTTTTTCTGGCAAATCTTTTTTCAGGAAAAAATAAATAAGTCAAAGTAATGTGCTACTTTGACTTATTTTCATCAGAAATTTATTATTTCAAGCATTTTTTGCTCAATTTTTCCATTTGAAGCAAGAATTTCTTTTGAGTAAATATCGATTTTTTCACCGTTAAAATTACATATTTTACCGCCTGCTTCTTCAACAATTAGCATTCCTGCACATACATCCCAGGGATTAAGTTTTTCTTCCCAGAATGCATCAAAAACGCCATTTGCAACATAACATAAATCAATTGCAGCTGATCCGAGTCTGCGCACAGCACGCGATTTTTTCAAAAACTGCTTGAAAACATCAAGTGATCTGTCCAGTTTTTCTTCCATTTCATAAGGAAATCCCGTTACCAGTAAACTTTCTTCAATTCTTGAATTATTATTCACCGAAATTTTTTCGCTGTTGCAAAATGTTCCTGAGCCTTTTTCAGCAGCAAAAACTTTATCGCGCATAACATCGTAAATTACTCCGCATATAGTTTCGCGGTTTTTTCTCAAGCCGATTGAGACAGAGAAAATTGGTAATCCGTGAGCAAAATTGGTTGTTCCGTCAAGAGGATCAATAACCCACATATATTCTGAGTTTCCGTTTGATTGCCCTGATTCTTCGGCTAAAATTGAATGTTCCGGAAATTCTTTTTTTATAAAATCAATAATGCAGTTTTCAGCTTTTTTATCTATTTCTGTAACAAGATTATTTTCACCTGTTTTGAAATCTATTTTGATATTCTGGCCAAACCCTTCACGAATTATTTCACCGGCTTCTTTTGAAATATCAACAATTTTATTAATCATAATTTTTCCGTTTTTTTGATCTTTAAAATTAGGCATTAATTTATCCGAAGAAAAGGGTATTTGTGAGTTTCTTGATAGACCCGGCTAATTTTGGTATATTTTGTGGTTAAATTATCCAAACAATAGGAGTAACGTTAAAACTTATGGATAAGTCTATGAGAAAGTCTTCAATTGATTATTCAATTGTTGAAGATATACCGCAGGTATTGCCGGTATTACCACTGAGAGATAATGTAATATTCCCATATATGATTTTCCCTGTCCTGGTAGGCAGAGAGCAATCTATAGAAGCTGCAAACTATTCTATAGACAGTTCAAAATTTATCTTTCTTGCAACTCAGAAAAATGCCGATGTTGAAGATCCTACACAGGATGATATATACAGAGAAGGCACAATCGCAAGAATTATTCAAATTCTGAAACTTCCAAATGGCTTGTTAAAAATTTTGGTTGACGGATTACTTCAGGGAAGAATAAAAAAATTCAAAAAAAATGATGAATTTTTTGAAGCTGAAATTGAAACTGTTTTACCCGAAGAAGAAAACAAGCGGGAAATTAATGCACTTGTTCGTCAGATGAACAAAGCCTTTAAAGAATATGTTAAGATGAACAAAAATATTCCGGGCGAAGCTTTATCTGCCTACGAAAATATTGATGAAGCAGACCGCAAGTTGTATTATGTTGCTGCCAATATTGCACAGTCTATAGAAATTAAACAATCTATTCTTGAGCAGACGTCACTTAAAAGTCAGCTTTACGAAGTTATGCGAATCCTGAATTCTGAAATTGATATTCTGAAAATGGAAAAAGAGATTGAAGGAAAAGTACACGAAAATATTTCTAAAGCTCAGAGAAAATTTATTATTCAGGAACAGATCAGAATATTAAATGAAGAACTTGGAGAAGGGGAAGAAGATGTTTCTCCCGAGTTTGCCAAGTTTTACGAGAAAATTGAAAAAGCAAAAATGCCTAAAGAGATTAAGGCAAAAACAATAGAAGAAATTAACAAGCTGAAAAAAATTCCTTCAAGTTCACCAGAGTCAACGGTTCTGAGAAATTATATCGATTGGATGGTGAATGTTCCGTGGAGTAAAAAAACTAAAGACAATTTAAAAATTGATAACGTAAGAACAATTCTGGATGAAGATCATTATAGTTTGGATAAACCAAAAGACAGAATTGTTGAACACATTGCGGTTCTTAATCTGGTTAAGAAAATGCGCGGACAAATTTTATGTTTTGTAGGCCCTCCCGGAGTTGGTAAAACTTCACTTGGAAAATCTATTGCAAGAGCTTTGGATAGAAAGTTTGTGAGGATAAGTCTGGGCGGCGTTAAAGATGAAGCTGAAATTCGTGGACATCGCAGAACTTACATTGGTTCTATGCCGGGAAAAATTATTCAGTCTATGAAAAGAGCAGGTACTGTTAATCCTGTAATTCTTCTGGATGAAATTGATAAAATGAGTGCAGACTTCAGAGGCGATCCATCTTCTGCAATGCTTGAAGTACTTGACCCTGAACAGAATCATACATTTAACGATCATTATCTGGATGTGGATTATGATCTTTCTCAGGTTATGTTTATAACCACTGCAAATGTAAAATATAATATTCCTCTTCCTTTATTAGACAGAATGGAAATTATAGATTTGCCCGGTTATCTGGAACATGAAAAAGTTCAAATTGCAAAACGACATATAATTCCTAAGCAATTAACAGCACACGGACTTGAAGATAAAAAAGTTAAATTTAATGATGAAGCAATCGGGAAAGTAATTAGTCAATATACTAAAGAAGCAGGCGTAAGAAACCTTGAAAGAGAAGTTGCATCTCTTTGCAGAAAAACCGCACGCGATTATGTTGCTAAAATTGACAAAACCCAAAAGGCTCCTGCCAGAGTTTTAATTGATGAAGCAAAAGTTGAAAAATATCTTGGAGTTCCAAAATTCCGAGTTCAAAAGAAAAAAGATTCTGCAACTGTAGGAAGTGTTACCGGACTTGCCTGGACAAGCGTAGGCGGCGAAATTTTACACGTTGATGTTAACATAATGAACGGAATGGAAAAATTAACACTTACCGGTCAGCTTGGCGATGTTATGAAAGAATCAGCCGTTGCGGCCTTAAGTTACCTGCGTTCTAATGCAAAAGAGTTAAAACTTGGTGTGAACTTCCATAAAAATAAAGAGATACATATCCACCTTCCTGAAGGTGCAATTCCTAAAGATGGCCCGTCTGCAGGTATCACAATGACTATGGCGTTGTATTCGGCAATAAGTGGAAAGCCTGCTAAAAGTGATGTGGCAATGACAGGTGAAATTACCTTACGTGGTAATGTTCTTGCTATTGGCGGACTAAATGAAAAATTACTTGCAGCCCAGCAGTCAGGAATAAAAACAGTTCTTATTCCAAAAGATAATGAAAAAGATTTAATAGAAATTCCGAAAGAAATTAAAGACGGATTGGAAATAATTCCAATAGAGTTTATTAAAGATGCTTTCAAATATGTTTTTCCGAGAACAAGAGCAAAACGAACAGTAACGAGAAAGAAAAAATAAATTGATGAACACTCCGGTAAAGCCGGAGTGTTTTATGATAATGTTAATCATTTAAGTTAGAATATTATTGGAGCAAAATATATATGAGTTATCAGGTTACTGCCAGAAAATGGCGTCCTCAGATTTTTGACGAAGTAGTTGGCCAACAACATATCACGCAAACTCTCAAAAACGCCATTTTAAATGAAAGGATAGCACATGCATATATTTTTGCCGGTCCGCGCGGAGTTGGTAAAACAACCACAGCTAGAATTTTGGCAAAAAGTCTGAACTGTCTTGCCCCTGTTGAAGCAGAACCTTGTAACAAATGTGAAATGTGTAATTCGTTTAACACATCTCAGTCAATGGATATTATTGAGATAGATGGTGCTTCCAACAGAAGAATTGAAGATATCAGAAGTTTACGCGAATCTGTAAAATATGCTCCAACTTCAGGAAGTTATAAAATCTATATTATAGATGAGGTTCATATGTTAACAACAGAGTCATTTAATGCTCTGTTAAAAACTCTTGAAGAACCACCTGAACATACCATTTTTATTTTTGCAACAACAGATATTCACAAGGTTCCTCTTACAATTATTTCTCGTTGTCAGAGATTTGATTTCAGAAGAATAGAACTTAACAACATAAAAGAGCTTCTTTCAAAAATTGCCGAAGCAGAAGGCATTACAATTGACGATCAATCACTTACTCTGATAGGCAAAAAAGCTGACGGTGCACTAAGAGATGCCGAAAGTTTATTTGATCAAGTTGTTTCTTTTTGCGATAAAAATATCGAATCTGAGATTTTAACAAAAATGTTAAATATGATTGATGACTCAATCTATTTTCAGATTTCAGATGCAATAATTGAAAAAGATTTTGCTCTTGCTTTTAATGTATCAAAAAGAATTTATGACAATGGCTGGAATTTCATAGATTTTATTAATGGTTTAATCGAGCATTTCAGAAATATTTTGTCAGTGATAGTTACAAAAAATAATTCTTTAATAGAAAGTTCAGAAGCAAACAAAGAAAAATATCTTTCCTACTCTACTTCATTTTCCGAAGGAGATATGCTGAGGATATTGAGTTTTCTGAATAAAACAATTTATGAAATCAGACAGACTCAAAACCAGAGATTAAAAGTTGAAGTTGCTATTGCACATCTGATTGGATTTGAGAAATCAGCAACTATATCAGATTTAATAAATAAAATCGGAAGTGGAGAAGAGATTAATATAGAAGCTCCGCAAAAAAAAAAAACTTGAACTTAAAGCAAAAAAAATTGTAAAGATTGAAAAACCACCGGTGGAAAAACCGGTAATAAAAATACCGGAACCGGAGCAAAAAACTTTAGAAGTAAAAGAGCCGGAACCTGAACAAAAATTTACACAAAAAGCAAAAGTAGATTTTTCATTTCTAAAAGAAATCTGGAATGAGTTTGTAAAAAAAGTTACAGAAGAAAAATTTACAATCGGTATCTTAACAGATTGCAAAATAGAGAGTTTCGAAAACAACAGAGTAACTTTAAACTGCAACAACAGATCTGATAAAGATATTTTAAACTCTCAAGTAAAGTTTCTTAAAGAAAAATTTGATTATTATTATAATTCATTAATAGAATTCAATTTTGTTTTACCGGAAATAAAAAACGAAACTGCCGCTGCAGTCAATGGGTTTTCAGACGATGAAAAGTCACCCCTTGAACAGGCAATTATTTCTGAATTGGGTGGAAGAAAATTATAGAAAGGAAGAAAAATGAAAATTATAATTGGTGTTTTAAAATTTATTAAAAACCTGGTTTTATTCATTTTGTTTTTGGCATTAACAATTTTATGTTTTCAGCAAATTCAGACTGAAATATATGACTTTCCTAATCCCGGAAGTTTTAAAGGCGACCACTTATATAATCCTTATAAAGACCTGAAATGGAAATGGTTCAAAGCTAATTTTCACGCTCACTCTATTGTGATCAAACATGTTTTGAATGGAAAAGATACACCTGAAGAAGTTGTTGCTCATTACGAATCAAGAAATTATGATGTTATTGGTTTATCTAATTATCATCATATAGCTTCTGAAGATCTCTACAAAGGAAAAGTTTACATACCTGTTTATGAGCATGGACATAACATAATGAAATCGCACAGACTTGTTATTGGTGCTAAAGAGGTTTCATTTTATGATTGTCTGATAAACTATTCCCGCAGTAACAAGCAGTATATTATTAACAGATTACAACCAGATTGCGATGCACTTGCAATTGCGCATCCAAAATTTCGTAACGGACATACTGTTGAAGATTTCAGATATTTAACAGGATACGATTTAATAGAAGTACTAAACCATTACAGGTTTTCTTTTGAACATTGGGATTCGGCATTAAGTTCAGGTATTCCTGCCTGGATTATTTCAGACGATGATACTCATAATGTAAATCGTCCGGAAGAAACCTGTGTTAACTGGACAATGATAAATTCGGAAAAACTTGATCGATCTTCAATTCTTGAAAACTTGAAACAAGGTTTTGCTTATGGTGTTACAGGAAGTGAAGGGGAAAATAAAAATTACATAGACACTGTTTTTGTTGAAGATCAGAAAGTGACTTTCCGATTTACAAAAAAAGCTGATGAAATTAATTTGTTCGGCAATAACGGCGAGAAAAGATTTTCTGTTGCTGATACAAATGAAATCAGTTATACATTCAAACCATCTGATTCTTATATAAGAACTGAAGTGATAAATGACAAAACAAAAATGTATTTGAATCCTGTTGTAAGATATGATGGTAAAAATGTTCCTGTAAATAAAATGAAAGCAGAAGTGAATTTGTTGCTTACTTATCTAATGAAATTTGGCGTAGGTGCATTATATCTGCTTATTATATTCACTTGGATTAAAAGACGAGTTAGAAAAAAACGGAATAAAAATAAATAATATGAAAGAAATTGTTTCTGACATAAAAAGTTTTTTTGCTGATAAAACAGCGTTGAAAATCATTTTTGCCGGTCTTATTGTACGCTTAATTGTTTCGGCAATTGTTCCTCTTGGATTTGATGAAGCATATTACAGTTTATATGCAGATAATCCGGCTTGGGGATTTTTTGATCATCCGCCTGTTGTTGCTTTAACAGCCGGATTTGGAGTTTATTTGACAGGTATTTATTCTGCTTTAACACTCCGACTGGGAGCAATAATTTTGTTTTTGCTTTCCTCTGTTATATTATATGCAATTACACTCAGATTGTTTAAAGAAAAAGCTGCAAGATTATCCTTAATCATCTTTCACATAATCCCATATTTTATTTTTGGAATGGGAGCGTTTGTAATTCCCGATAATGCTCTTGGGTTCTTCTGGTTATTGCTGCTTTATTGTCTTGTTTTAATTCAGCAAACGGAAAAAAGTAAATATATAATATTAGCAGGTATTTCAACAGGTTTTGCATTGCTGTCAAAATATCATGGAATTTTATTAATAGGCGGTATCGGTATTCTACTGATATTCTTTAAGCAGTGGAGAGAGTTATGGAAAAATCCGTTTCTGTATGTTGCTTTGTGGTTCACAGTTTTAATTTTCTTGCCAAACATTTTATGGAACTATGAACACAACTGGCTGTCTTATGCGTATCAGTTTGGTAAAAGTTCTGACGGATTAAATCTTTCTCTGACTAAATTTCTTCAGGGCGTTTTTGTACAGATGGGATATCTTCTTCCCTGGAATATGATTTTGATATTGTTATCAATATATTTTGTGATAAAACAAAAAAAGAAAGAATCTTATTTTTTAATTCCGTTCGTAGTAATTCCCGTTGTAATTTTTACTCTTATCGGAGCAACAAGACAAATCTTACCTCACTGGCCAATGCCAGGATATCTTGCAGGAATTGTTTTACTGGCCGGTGTTATGCCGGAATGGAAAACAAAAAAATTAAAGTGGTTCTTGGTTCCTTCGGTTGTTCTGACTTCAATTGCTGCTATTGTGATTTTGTTGCAAGTAACTACAAGAGTTCTACCTCTTGCTAAAAATGCAGATATCACTTTAGACGGGCAAGGATGGGAGCAGGTAGCTGATGAATTAAAAAAAGATAATCTGATAACAGAAGATACTTTTCTGTTTACATATAAATGGTTTACAAGCGGACAATTATCATTTGCTTTGGAAAATAAATATCCTGTTCTTGTGTTGAATAAAAAATTCCCGCATGGATTTTCAACCTGGTATGATTATAAATCTTTTACAGGTAAAGAAGGAATATTTGTTTGTACCGAAAGATTTAATGAAAATCCGGTTGAATTGTTTGCCGGCTATTTTAGTAGTTTCGAACTAATAAAGACAGTAAACGCAAAACGAAATGATAAAACCGCACAGGTTTTTTATGTGTGGAAATGTGGAAAACTAATAAAAGATTTTGAAACTTCTTATTAACGACTTATGACAAAAAACTTTATAGCTAAATTTTACGATCTGAAAAAATATTTTGGAAAATTCGCAATTGTCGGAATTTCCGGTATAGTTGTTAATCAGGGGTTATTAACAATTTTTGTTGAATCAGGTATGACTATCGGTATTGCCAGTGTTATTGCAATTGAAGTTTCTATCTTGACAAACTTTTTCCTGAATAATTTCTGGACTTGGAACCAAAGAGGAAAAGCCGGATTCTTAAAACGTTTTGTGAAATACCATCTGGTAACAGCTGTTTCAGGTGGAATAAATTGGATAGTATTAAAAGTTCTTACGAGTTTTGGACTGCACTATTTTGCTGCCAACTTGATTGGAATAGGTATTGGAACAGGAATAAATTTTCTGTTAAATAATTTTTGGACGTTTAAAATAAAGTTTGATGAATCAGAAGAATTATAAACTGGAAATACAATACGACGGCACAGATTATGCCGGATGGCAGTTTCAGCCAAATGTGGTTAGTGTCCAACAAAAAATTGAAGAATGTTTATCAAAAATTCTAAACAAGGATACAACAATAATCGGTTCGGGAAGGACAGATTCCGGTGTTCATGCATTTGGACAAGTTGCCAACTTTAACACTGAAAAAGAATTAGATAATTTTAAGTTCACATACGCACTTAACGGATTATTACCTGATGATATCAGTATAAAAAACCTGAAAGAAGTAAACCCTGAGTTTCATTCCAGATTTGATGCAACAAGAAGAAGTTATTATTATTTTATATCAAAATATAAAAACCCATTTTATAAAAAATATTCTTATTTCTTCAAAGGCTGGAGAAATTACGATTTCTGGAGAATGAATAAAACAGCAAAAATTTTACTGGGTGAAAAAGATTTTACTTCTCTGGCAAAAAAGAAAACTGAAGTTAAAAATAAAGTTTGTGATTTAAGAGAGATTCAAATCAGAGAGACGAAAAATTTTGTTATTTTTTATGTTGAAGCAAACAGGTTTTTGCATGGAATGGTAAGAGCAACTGTAGGGACTTTACTTGAAAGTGCAAAACACGATTATAGTCCTGATTATCTGCTGGATGTACTTAAAGCACAAAACAGAGATGTAGCCGGCAGAGCAGTTCCGGCTGAAGGCTTGTTTTTATATAAAGTTAAATATTAAATACGGATGCGAGTTTGAAAAAATTAATTATTGTATTGTTATTACTTTTTGTTATCGGCTTTCCTGAAACAAAGGCTCAATCATTTGAGTTTGGACAATCCAAAGGATTATTTATGGGATTGGGAACAGGAGTCAGAATTCCATTAGGCGATTTCTCCAGAAGACATAATCTGGGTATAGGCTTTGACGTAACTTTTTCATACACAGATAATAATTACATTCCGGGATTTATATATACAAAATTCGGGTATCAGCATTTTCCCGGGTATTCCGGATTTTATAAAAAATCAGATTACACTTCAATTACTTCGGATGTATTTGTAATCAATTCCGGTATACGAATTTTCCTTCCACCTATATTAGAAAATGTTGTTTTAATTATGCCTGTTATTGAAGCTGGCGGAACCTATTCGTTTTATACAACTTTTCACAGTTTTAAAGCAGGAACCGGAAAAAGCAATTTCACAGAAGAAAAATCTAAGCTTGGTTTCCACGTTGGCGGCGGTGTAAGTATATTTTTACTGGATGTAATGGCTTCCTATACTTATTTAAACAATGCGCAATATATGTCACTGGATATGCGTCTGCGCATTCCAATTTATCTGAAGATGTAGAGTGAATAAAATAAAATTAATATATGGCCTGACTGCCGCAGTAATTGTTTTGATATTATTTAGTATCGGAATTGATTTGGCAGAAAAACTTTCAGAGAAACTCCCGATTGTTGAGTATAATGTTTCGCAGATTGAAGAAATGTTTTTATCTGAACTGGATAATTTTGGAATAGAAGAAGATTGGATTGCAAAAAAGAAAATTTGGAATAATGTTCCTGATTCCGTTAAGTATTACTATAAAATAAAAGTCCCGATGGAATTAACAATTCCAGAAATGCTTTTGCTGTTTGAACAAAAATTTGAACAATATGAAAATATTGCAGTTGAAAATGAAGAATACAAAATTAACGGAACCTCTCAGTTACAGATTTTATCAGGCGGTAAACTTAAATTCAGAGCTCAGTTTGATTACAACAAAGAGATTGGAAGGGTGCGTCCGAATGTATCTTTTGTAGTTGGGGAACTGGAAAATCTATCTGAGCAAGACAGGAAAAAATTACTAGAAATTTCTTACCCCTGTGCGCTGATGTTAATTCCTTCACCTGAAACAAAAAAAATTGTTGAGTCACTTTCTGCATTTGATAAAGACTATGTCATTTTAATTAATGATAATTTGACAGGTGAACTATATGAAATGGATTCCGGATCATCAAAAAGGAAAGTCAAAAGATCAATTTCCAATATTGTTTCAAACTTTTCCACTTCTGTAAAAGTTTTTGTTGATCAGAAATCGGATCTTTTTAATTCTGTATTGTTCAATTATGTGAAAGATGAATTCAGAAAGAAAAAAATTGTTTTGTATCGATTATCAACTTTGAAAAATGTTTCTGAAAAAAGTGAAGAAGAAAAGAGATCATTTTTACAATATCATTTTAATGATGTGGAAAGTAATGAAAAGAAAGTTTTTTATATTACAGCGGAAGACTATGTGAACCTTCAAACATACATTGAAAAATATAAAAAAAAGGGAAACAAATTTGTTCCCCTTTCAAAAGATTAAATTTCTAATTCAACTATTTCAAAATCAAATTTATTTTTGAGTTGTTCCATTACAATATTTTTATCTCCCACCACAAGCGAAATTAACTGCGCATCATTTAATTCTTCTTGTGCACAGTTATGTAAATCCTGTAAAGTTAACTTTGAAATATTTTCTATATAATTGTTGAAGTAATTATCATCTAAATCAAAAACTACTTTGGTATTTACATTGCGGGCTACTTGCGAATAAGTTTCAAATATTGCAGGGTATTTTTTTATAAGATAAGATTTTGCAAATGCTACTTCGTCTTCTGTGATAGTTGTTTTTATTTTTTCAATTTCGTCAAATATCTCTGATAACGAATTGGCTGTGTGTTCCGCTTGCACAGATGTTGAAACTGCAAAATGACCTATAGTTTTTGCATAAGTAAAAGAAGAATGAGCACCATAAGTGTAACCTTTATCTTCACGCAAGTTTAAGTTTATTCTACTTGAAAATTGTCCGCCCAAAACTGAGTTTAACAATAACTTGGTAAAATAGTTTTTTTCATTTCTTCTGCTCGTCTGAATCCCGACTCTTACTTCACTTTGGGCCGAATCGCTTTTATGGACAAAATATATTTTCCTTTTATCAAACTGATAAGGTTTAACTTCAGGCGCATAAACTTTACCGGTACGATAATTTTTAAAAGCTGAACCGATTTTTTCAAGCAGCAGATTTTCTTCTATATTCCCGACTACAACAAGTTTTGAATTATTTATATTAAAATGTGATTTGTAGAAGTTTCTTAAATCTTCAATTGAAATATTTTTCAGACTTGCTTCCGTACCGGGAACCGGATTTTCATAACCGGTGTTTTTGAAAACTATTTTTTCAAATTCAGTTGATGCCAAATAAGAAGGATCATCATCGTATTGCATTATTTTAACAAGTGCTTTTTCCTGTTCTCGTACAAAGTCATTTTCTGCCAGATGAGGTTCACAGATAATTTGTGAAAATATATCGAGTGAATTATCAAAGGTTTCTTCAAGCGATGACATTGACAAAAATATAGAATCGTGATCATTTGATATTTCAAGAATAGAGCCGAGCGAATCTATTTCATTATCAAGTTCCAACGCGTTATATTTTCCGGCCCCTTCGTCAATCATCATACCTGTAAGTTTTGCCAATCCATATTTATTTTTAGGATCAAAATAACTTCCGGCGGTTACAATTAAATTCATCTGAACAATCGGAAGATTTTTTTTCTGAACTAATAAAACTTCCAGTCCGTTTTCTGTCTGGAGATGCTTAATTTCAGGAAGCGTAAAATGAATTTCGCCAATTTCTTTTGGTGGTTTTGATCTATCTAGTTTCATATTATTTTTTCGGAATTATTCGTAGTTCAACAAAATGTTTTTTAAGTAATTCTTTGGTAGTGTTTTTAATTTCATCAACGGTTAATGATTTATATCTATCCAAATCTTGCTGAAATGCGTTTGGATTGTTTAAATGAAAATTATAAGCGTTGATTTGATTAACCATACTGTTTAAGTTCTGCAATGAATAAATGAAATTTGAAGTTATAATATTTTTAGATCGTGTTAATTCCTGCTCGGTTATACCTTGATCGATTAACAAATTAATTTCCTCAAATATTATTTTTTTTATTTCATCCAATGAAGATCCGGGTCGGGCAGTTGCAACAATAAAGAATGCTCCATTTAATTTTCCTGAGTATTGAAAACAGGAAACATCCTGCGCAATTTGTTCTTCAAAGACCAGCTTTTTATAAAGTCTGGAATTTTTACCACCACTGAGAATATCAGAAAGAACATCCATTTCAGCATCACCGGTTTCAAAAATAGCAGGCGAATGAAAAGCAAAATAGATTCTTTCAAGTTGAACATTATCTTCGTGAGTAATAAACTTGTTTTCTTCAAGAAGACAAACCTGTTCAGGAATCTCCGGAATACTTTTTCCGGCAGGAATTTCTTCAAAATATTTTTTAACTTTTTCTAAAGTGATATCAAATTCAAGATCACCTCCAATTGCAAGACAAGCATTGGAAGGGGAGTAGTAAGTTTTGAAAAATTCTTTCACTTCATCAAGCTGGAAATTTTTTATATGATCAAGATAACCTATTGTAGGCCAGCTGTAAGGATGTGCAGTAGGAAAAAGATTTGAAAATAAAATTTCCCATGACAAGCCGTATGGCTGATCATCATAATTTTGTCTGCGCTCATTCATTACCACTTCGCGCTGGTTTTCAAGTTTCTCTTCTGTAAGAGATTCGAGAAAAAAGCCCATCCTGTCAGATTCAAGCCAGAGAGGGAGTTCAAGGTTATTAGAAGGCACGGTTTCGTAATAATTGGTTCTGTCTAGACTGGTTGAACCGTTCAAGGTTCCGCCGGCTTCCTGAATATATTTGAAGTGCAGCTCTTTTGGTACGTTCTCAGAACCTTGAAACATCATATGTTCAAACAGATGAGCAAAGCCGGTTTTATTTGGAGATTCGTTGGCTGAGCCAACTTTATACCAGAGGTTTACAGTAACAATTGGCAGACTATTATCCTTATAAAGAATAACTTCCAAACCATTATCAAGTTTATGTTTTTGATAGTTAATATCGAGTATTTCTTCCATAGTTTTTTCAGATAGTTAAAAATAGTTTATCAAACATAGTTATAATTTATGAGAAAAGTATAATTATAAGAGGGTAAAAAAAGAGCTGCATTTAGCAGCTCTGTAGAATTTTAATCTTTAAGAATAAACTTTATGTGATCCAGTTTACCATCAATATTTTGTCGCGGAAAGATTTTGAAAATCTCACATAACAAAGGATAAATATCGATATTTTTTAGAGTACCGCACCTGTAATTTTTTTTGAATGACGGACCGGCAGCAATGAATATACCGTGCATATCCATATGATGATTATCAAACCCGTGGTTTCCTTTTGTGTAGTTATCCATCCATTTATTTAATCTTTTGTTTCCGGTTAATGTCCATCCCATATCGGCAATCAGAATAATTGGATAAATAAAAGGGTGTTTAGAAAAATGAAAATGCTCCGGCATATTTTCTTTCATATAAACGTTGAAATGATTTTCGTTTTTCTTGAGAATAGAAAAAATCTGATTCAGTTTTGAATGATCTGCATTTATTGTTAATACCGGTCCGGTATTATTAATTTCAATTTTGAAATCTTTTAACATTTCTTCAATGTTAATTACACGATCTTTACTGATGTTTGT
The DNA here is from genome assembly GCA_041725875.1 of Rhodothermaceae bacterium. GTDB lineage: Bacteria > Bacteroidota > Ignavibacteria > Ignavibacteriales > Melioribacteraceae > JBGRQB01. The sequence continues at coordinate 4,541 of JBGRQB010000037.1, read as the reverse complement.
CATCCCATGATCTGAAACTATAACTATGTTAGTTTTTGAGATAAGCTGTTTTTCAGTTAAGCCGTTTACAAGTTTTCCCAGCATTGAATCACACAGGGCAATAGCTTTAGCATTTTCAGGTGAGTCTGGGCCATATTTGTGTCCGTAAGTATCAGTGGCATCAAAATACAATGTAATGAACTTTGGACGAAGACTATCAGGTAAATCAAGCCATTTCAGAACATCATTAACTCTCTTTGTGTAATCTCGTTTATGTTCATATTTTTCGGCGTAGGTAGCACGACGATATTTAAGCTTTAGTTCAGAACCGGGCCAAAAGTATGATCCGCATTTTACACCCTGGCGTTCGGCTGTTTCCCAGAAAAACTCTCCTTGATACCATCTGCTGTTTTCCACTTCATCTCTTTTCTTAAGAGTGTATTGTTTATTTGAGAATTTATCCTGAATATCGTTAAAGATAATTCCGTGATTTTCAGGATACATTCCGGTTGCAATTGAGATATGGTTAGGAAATGTTTTAGAAGGAAAACAAGGCTGAAGAGATTTTGCATGAACACCGCGATCAATTATTTTCTGTAAGTTTGGTGTAATTTCTTTATCTACAAAATCCCATCTGAATCCGTCAAATGAAATTAAAATTGTTGTAGGTTTTTCATTTTGAGCAAAAGTAAATGTAATGAAAAGTATAAATAGTAGTTTAATAAGTTTCATAATTTTATCTGCGTATTAAATGGTTTAAAACAAAAAACCCCCGACGATTGTCGAGGGTTGTAAAATTAAAATTTATTATAAAGTAACCTGAGCAGTAAAAAAGATACTTCTTAATGGAGCCTGCATTACATAAGTGTGGTATTTTCCACCAAGGCTGTCATTTCTGTTGAAGTCTCTAGTATAAGAAGCTCTAGTAAACTGTTTTTCATTTGTTAAGTTGTTAACTTCTAATCTTAAATCGATCTGATTACCACTCATCATAAATCCATAAGAAATAGATGTGTTTAATTCAAAGAAGTTTGGTAAAGTTACTTCATTAGCATAATCACCATAATATCTGTTCCAAGCTGAAGCATTTACTTCGATTCTGAAACCTTTAAATGCTCTGTAACCAATAGCTGCGTGGTACATATTTTCAGGTGAGAAAGGAACTACGTTATCTTTAACTTCTTCAGCATCAAGGTTGAAAATTTTCTGAACTTTCATTTCGTCCCATCTGTTCTGAGAAACAGTTATAGAAACGTTAGCATCAAATTGTTTTACCTGAGCAGCAGCAGCAATTTCAATACCTTTATGAATTGCATTACCAGCATTGATAGTTTCTCTGTCACCAGCCTGGTTAGTTACAGATGCTATTTTGTCTTCAAAGTCAAGTTGATAAGCATTTGCGTTAATTGAGAAGTTACTAGTTCTATAACCAATACCGAATTCGATATTTTTAACAGTTTCTTCGTCTACTTCTCTAACAGGACCACTTGATCTACTGTACCAGTCACCAATTTTTGGTTCTTTTTTAGCGATTGAGTAGTTAGCAAAAACATTTAAGTTTTTGTTTATATTGTAGTTAACACCAAATTTTGGCTGGAAGAATTTATAAGTTCTTTCATAATCATCTTCATTATAACTTCCGCCTTTAGTTGCATAATAGTAGTTGTTAGTAAACTGACCAGCTGCAAAGTCAAAAATTCTGATCTGGTTTTCTTCAACTTTTGAAGTATAATATGCATACTGACCATCTAACATAATTGTAAGGTCTTTGATAGGTGAAATTAATAATCTAGCAAAACCAGAAAGGTTAGTTACTATACCATCATAATTATAACGATCTTCAATTTGTCTGTAAAAAGTCATATTGCCATCTTCATCAGCTAAACTTAAATCGAAAGATTCAGCTATATGTTCTGCATTCCAATATCTATATTCACCACCAACTGCGAATGAAATCATATCGTTGATTTTATGAGTATATGCAGTATTAAATCCAAACTGTACGTGATTATTCTGAGAATCATTTCTCCAAGAGTGGTTATAGTTACCATTAATAAAGTTAGTACCTTTAGAAACATTTGAAGTTTCACCATTGAAAGTGAAAGTTTCATTAACTGCATCATAACCAGTTAAAACAACACCTGTTTTATCATATACATATTTGGCGTGTCTACCCATATATTTTGCATCAGTGTAATTAGATACTGATTTTCTTGAAATTTCACCAGTAGCAGTATTAAAACTGTCGTTTCTTAAATATCTACCACCACCATTACCAGTAGTGAAGAAAACGTTTGTATTTAAGTGCTGAGTTTTGCTGATACTCCAGTCGTGGTGAATTTCAAACTGAGGTTTGAAATAGTAGTTTTCCTGGTAAGGAGTGTTATTTCTGTTATATTCCCAACCTAAAGTTTTAATTAATTCCATATCCTGGCTAGTTCTTGCCTGATTATGTCTCTGAGGTGCACCGTGAGCATTGAAAGTTAAAACGTGATCACCTAGAAGTGACTGAACACCTAAATAGAAAGAATGACCATTGTAGTAAGTACCATTAACAAATGAGTCACCAGCTTTTCTTTCATATTTCATCATAACATTTAATTTACCATCATACATCTGGCCAGTAGTATATTCGATACCATAATTCTGAGCAGCAGGATGAGTAGTCTGGAAACCACCAGTACCGTCAGCACTTTTACCGTCTAAAGCACCACCATCGATACCAACAGTATGATACATACCAGTAGTAGCTCTGATTCTTAGCTGAGGAGTAGCTGAATACATAGATGTCTGAATATTTACAGAACCACCAAATGCACCAGAACCTACAAGAGAAGCACCAACACCTCTCTGAACCTGGATTGATGAAGCATTACCTGAAAGACCAGTCCAGTTAGACCAGTATACTTTCTGTGATTCAGGATCATTTACAGGAACACCATTGATTAAGATCTGAATATGTTCAGCATCGAAACCACGGATGAAAATTTCAGATTCTCCCATACCTGCTGAAGTAGTAAATACACCAGGAACAGTTTTTAATAAATCCGGAACATCCTGTACATTGTACTTAGCTTCTAACTCTTTTTTACCAACTTCAGTAAATGCAATAGGAGTTTCTCTTTCTTTTGCCCTAGTTACTTCAACTATAGCACTTTCCATCATAATTGAACTAGATTTTAACTGGAAATTAATAACAACATTACCAGTTAAATTTACATTTTTAGTCACTGCTTCATAACCCATAAAACTAGCTTTAACGTTATAATTTCCTTTTGGAACGTTAGTAATAGTATAATCACCGGTGAAATTAGTTACAGCGCCTAAGTTATGTCCTATCATAACTACATTAGCACCTACTAGTGCTTCTCCATTTTTATCTGTGATTTTACCTGTGATTCTGTAGCTCTGAGCAAAAACTGCCGCAGTTAACAGCATAAAAAGCGTAAAAAACGTAAGCGTTTTTTTCATTTTTAATTAGTCCTTAATTTAGTTATTTGATGTTTTTGAAAATAGTTAAGCATTGCAATTATACTTATAATTTATTTAAATATTTATAACCCTGCCTATATTTAACAATTACTTAATCTTTTTTGCAAAACGGAGATTTTAAGGTCTGTTTTGAAGAAATGTGACTTTAAGAAAGTATCAATTAAATGCATTTTATTTGTTCTGACCTCAATAATTTACATACAAATTTACGTTTATAAAGCTACGTTAAGTTTAATAAAAAATTATGTAATTATCTAATATTAATTGTTTAAAATTAAACGTAATATAGACCATAATTTTTGACATAAATGGATCTGAATATGTGTTTTGAGGTATTAAAAGATATAAAGATTGTTGTATCTGATGTTGACGGAGTTTTAACAGATGGCGGCCTTTATTACTCTGCCGATGGTATGGTAATGAAGAAGTTCAATGTTAAAGATGGTATGGGAGTAGTCAGATTAAAAAAAGCAGGTCTTTTAACAGGAATTATTTCTACGGATAATTCAGATATTATAAAATCCCGGGCAGAAAGATTGAAAATGGATTTTGCAATAACAGGTACCTGGGAAAAAAAATCTGAAATGCTGAAACTTTGTGAAAAATATAATTGTACTATGAAGAATGTTGCATTTATCGGTGACGATGTAAATGATTTGGAAATCATCAAAAGTGTCGGGTTTTCAGCTGCTCCGGCAGACGCTATGCCGGAAATAACAGAAATAGTAGATTATGTCTGTAAAAAATCTGGCGGTAAAGGTGTGTTTAGGGAATTAGCCGAATTAGTGCTGAAGAATAAAGAAAGTTAAAAGTGTAAAAATAAAAGCCCAGGGTAAGACCCTAGGTTAAATTGATATAAAAAATTAATATGTTAGTTGTGGTTTGTTTTATTTGATTGTGGGAGAATTAGATAAACGAGGAGGGAATATGATTAACGTCTTAATAGCAGACGATCATTCTATATTTAGAACTGGATTGAAAGAGATCTTTAATTGCAATAAAGATGTCCAGTATGTTGGGGAAGCGGAAAATGGGGAAGAGTTGTTGGAAATGTATCCCGAAACTAATCC
>JBGRQB010000036.1:0-27847 GCA_041725875.1 Rhodothermaceae bacterium | reverse complement strand
CGTGTGCTCTTCCGATCTGCCCCAGTAGCCCATAACATCTGTATATTGCCAGTAGTTAAACGCATAAACTCTGTCAATATCAGCACACGCCTGAGAAGGTACTCCGCCGGATGAAAAAAGTACAAGAGGGGAAACTCCTCCTTCATTTGGACGAGCATTTGAGTTTGCTAAAAAGTTAAAATCTGTAATTCTGTTTCTTAGTTTTATGGTTCCTTTATTGTAAGGGGCATCAGGATCTGACTGAATATCCCAGTTCCTGAATTCTTCAATTGTAAAATAATGTCCCAAAGGCATATCGGAAGGATCTGAAAAACCTGACTTTTGCGACTTTTTCAGGTTATTGCCAACAGCCCAAACCGTAGAAATGAGACAAAAAAAGATAAAATTAAACAGTAGTTTTTTGTACATCAGCACTCCTTATTTAAACATTCCTGCAATAATAACATCATCAAAATATGAGTGGTTAATCCATTTGAAAAATAAACCTGAGTAAAAATAGTAAAAATGGAGACTAAAGTAACATATATTTTTTGCTATTTTGATTAAATGTTAAGGAAAAAGTGTATGTAAATTCACTGCTTGGGGAAACTTCTGCTTTTTTAATCAAAAATTCTTATTTTCCTCAAGCTGATTTTCTAAACATATATTTTCGAGGCAGGCAATGAAGAAGATTTTTATAATCTTACTTTCAGTCGTATTTATTTTATCTTGTGCAAAGAGACTTTCGGTTAAAAAGAGGAACTGGACAGGCGAGAGGAGTTATGCTTCAAATCAGCCGGTGCCGTTTCAGTGGTATGGAGATCTGGAAAAGCTGTTAAGCTGGAGACCGGAAGCAGATCCTGACAGAGATTACAACAGGGGTACAATAGAATTACAGAAAAAATTTACCAATAAAGATTACTTTGTAAATAAAAATGCAAAGAATCTTGGTGAAGTCTCCATTGTCTCTCCCTGGTGGCCGAGTGAAAATCAGCCCTCCTATGTTTCGCAGGGTTCTGAATATTTTGAAGTTCAGACGTACACCTGGTGGCAGTATAATGATATCTATATAATGTTTAACAACTGGCATACACTCCCTTCAGTTGAAATGATTGATGCAGCACACAGAAACGGGGTTAAGGTCTACAGTTTAATTATGGATCCTGAACCGGAGGATGTGGAACTTCTGGTAAAACAGGAAAAGGGAGTTTTTACCGGAGTGGATAAGCTGATTGAAATTGCAGAATATTATAAGTTCGACGGCTGGTTCCTGAATTTTGAAAGGAATGGAAATCAGTTTCTGTCTGAAAAGCTGAGAGATTTTCTTGTAGCCTTTAATGAAAAGGGAAAAGAGAAAAATATCAGAATAATGATGTACGATTCCTGGATAGAAAATGGAAAGGTTGAATATCAGAATGAATTAAATAAAGAGAATCTCTGGTTCTGGGAATATAAAGGAAAAGAAGCAGCCAATGAGTTTTTTGTAAACTACTGGTATGATGATGCAGAGCTTGAAGAAACAGCAAAGCTTGCTGAAAAAGTGAAACGTAATCCTTACGAAATACATTTCGGGTTTGAGACCTGGAGAAACTACTGGAACAGAGGAAGAGATCTGGCAGATTCTTATAAAGTGGAAGATGTGCCTCACAGGTTTTCTATCGGACTTTTCCAGATGAACGGAATGATAGATATATCAAAAGATTACAAAGATTATTATAAGCTTGGTGAAGAGTTTTATTCAGGCGGAAATTATGATCCTTCAAATACTTCTTCAGATAAACGATGGAAAGGGGTGGCCCACTATTATCCCGCAAAATCGGTTATAAATAAACTGCCCTTCTTTACAAACTTTTGCACTGGTAACGGAAAGTTTTTTGCAGTAAAAGGTGAAAAACTAAAAACAACCGGATGGAACAACAGAGCTGTGCAGGATATTTTACCAACCTGGAGATGGATTGTTAAAAGTAAAGGAGAGAAACTGGTTCCCGAGCTTGACTTTACAGATGCTTACTACGGAGGAAGCTCTCTGAAGATTTCAGGTAATCTCACAGATGATAATTTCATAAAGTTGTTTATGACAAATCTTGAAATAGAAGAGAGGTCAAAATTAAAGCTTATCCTTAAAAACAATAAAACAGAGAGTGATTCCAGGCTGAAAGTTGCCCTGTCATTTACAGATAAACCGGATGAATGGGTTTATCTTGATGCAGGAAAACTTGCATCTGCCGACTGGAACAGTAAAAGCATAAATCTTAAAGAGTATGCTGGAAAAAGAATTGGCGCTGTGGGATTGATGATTGAAGGAAAAGTAAAAGATCCGAATTATCAAATTTTAATAGGACAGTTGGGAATTACTAATGAAGAAACCAAATTGCCGAAAGCTCCGTTTAATTTAAGAGTGGAAAGCAAGGCAGAAGATAAAACAGATGTAGCATCAATAAGATTAAAATGGGATAAGCCGGAATCGGAAATTCACAGCTATAACATATACAGAAGAAAGATAAACGGAACTCTGCAATTTCTCGGTTCAAGCACAACCAATGCTTATTTTGTTGCAAAGTGTGAAAGAGAAGGTATTGAAAATGAGAGTGTGGTTATAGTTGAGTCTGTAAATAAAGAATTTGAGTTTTCTTCCAAAACCGACTCAATTTCGTTTAAGTGGGAAACAACAGGTATTCCTGAAAAATGTGACAAAGCAAACCCTGTCAGCAATATTACCAATGTAGAACCTGCCCTGATTTTATCCTGGGGAAAATCAAAAGGTGCTGTCGGTTACGAAGTGAAGTTTGGGAAAAATAAAGACTCGCTAATAGTTGTCAGCAAGACAGATAAAACCGAATTTGCTGTTGATAACCTTGAACATAAAACCAGATATTTCTGGCAGGTTAGCCCTTATAACTCCTTTGGAAAAGAGGAAGGGGAGATTTGGGAATTTGCAACAGCTTCAATTAACAGTCTGAAAAGAATTGCATTTGATGAAATAGAAGAGCTGCAGGTAAAAGGGGAAAATGAATTTGGAGAAGAAGTAAAAGAGAATCTTTTTGATAATAATCCCTCAAAAAAGTGGCTCGACTTTAACGGCAAAAGCTGGATTAAGATCTCCTTTTCTGAAAGCCCTCCAAAGCAGATAACAGGCTACACACTCTTTTCTGCAAATGATTCACCAACGCGCGATCCGGGAGAATGGAGTTTTTCCGGTTCAGATGACGGAGTAAAATGGGAAGTGATTGACATCAGAAAAGGTATTGTCTTTAACAAAAGAAATGCTCCAAAGGAATTTTATTTTGTAAATAAAAAGAAGTTTGCTCACTACAAGTTTGAAATAAAAGCAAGAAGCGGAGATATAGTTCAGGTTGGTGAGTTAATATTAAAAGAATCCCGGTAAAGACCGGGATTAATGATTACTTTGCAGAAGTGTTAATTTTTATCTCATCAAGAAACATCCAGGCTTGTCCCCCCTTACCGTGATGCCAGTCCGGACACTTACCAATATTCCTGACTCTGATCTTCAAATATCTTCCGTAACAATTATCAAATTTATGTTCAAAAGATTTTATCATAATCTCTTTTTCTTTGGCAGAGACTCTGTTTTTTAAGGTTCCGCATTTCACAAAATCTTTATTGTCTGATGAAACCTCAAATTCAAAATCGACCGGGAAAAATATCCAGTAGAGAATATTTTGAAGTGCATTAACTGAAACAGAGTTGATTTTTGTTTCTTGCTCAAGATCGATCACAAGTTCCATATTGTTTTCTTCAAATCCCTGCCAGGCAGGATTAAGATAGTTCTTTGTCCCGAACCTGCTGTCAAATAAGGCTGTTTTTCCGCCACCACTATATTTTGATGAAAAAGAGATATTGTAATGAACGTGATCTTTAAGGGATTTCATTCTTTTTTCATATTTGGCAAAGGTTTCTTTTTCGGAGTTTGTTAAATTGTAGTAGAGTCGGTTTATCCCTCTCTTTACCAGTTCGCTGTTTCCTATGTTAAGTGAAAGCAGGGAAGTTTCCAGTTTTGAGTAATCTGACTTAAACTGAATCAGCTCATTTTCAGCAGTTGCAGGAGAGTAGTTGATTCTGGTCGGGGTCTGCTCAAGCTGATAAAGAGAATCAGGTATGGCAAATTCACCTCCGGCAGCATATTTGAAATCATTCATCACATTTCTTAAACGTTTGAAATAACCTTTGCAGGAAGAGAGTGCAAACAATGTTTTGTTAACATTTTCAGGAAAGGTTAAAACGATTTCTGTTTCTGAATCAGATGAAACCTGACCGCAGTTAATTACAGTCTCAAGAGTATATCCGTCATACTTCCATTTAAGTTTTTTTGAGGTGGAATTGCCATTTTTAAGCTCTGCCTTCAAAGGGGGCAGACTGTTAGGGAAAACCAGTCTGTAGCTGGTTAAAGCGTTCGTCCCTTTGTAAGAACCGCTTTTGGGTGCAATTGTAAGCTTAATACGGGTTTTATTAACAGCAGCAGTGATCTTTATCTTTGCAAACTCACCTGATTTATAATCGGGAGTATTTTGATTATCCTCATAAATTTCAGTCTCAAACTTCTCTTTGGTTCCGGGTAAAATAAACAATGTATATTTGTTATTAACCTGCGACAAGTTTTTAACATTGTGGTACATTGGTATTATTGAACCGGCTTTAATAAAGAAGGGAATTTCATCCAGAGTATATTTTCTGGTCAGTTCCTGATTACCGGAAACAAGTGCACCTGAAGAATACTCAAACCATTTACCTTTTGGGAACCATATTTTTTGGTAGGTAAACTGACTCTCTTTTTCTGCCGGAGAAGTTACAGGAGCAACAAGAATATCTTTTCCAAAGTAGTATTGGTTTTTGAACTCGTAAGCTTCATCCTTAAACGGGTGCTCGTAATAGAGTGGTCTGCAAAGTGAAACTCCTGTGTCGTAAGTCTCCCTGGCTGACTTGTAAATATATGGAACCAGAGCATAGCGGAGTTTTATTGCATCTTTCATAGCATCAAAATGATCGGGGAACTTCCATATCTTTCTTTCAATCAATTTTGATTTGGTTGAGTGAGTTCTAAATACGGGACTAAAAACCCCAAACTGAAGCCATCTCAAATACAACTCAGGATCTGTTTTAATTCCCATCGGGATATGTCCGCCAAGGTCGTGACTCCAATAACCATATCCCACATTTGAAGCTGTTGCAGTAAAGTAAGGCTGAAAATCGAGCGACTGCCAGGAGATAAGGGCATCACCTGAAAAGCCAATCTGGTAGCGATGATTTCCCAATCCGCCCCATCTGTGAAAGAGGAGAGGGCGTTTTCCCTGTCGCTCCATATTTGTGAAAAATGTATAATTAAGCCACCAGGTATTGCTTAAACTATCAATTGTTTTTGCGTAAGGCCATTGCTGCCAGTCGAGCCACCAGAAATCAACACCGCTTTTTTCAAGTGGTTCAAGTATTTCTGAGAAGTAAGTCTCGGCAAACTTCTTCTCTTCAATCTTAAAGGGAATATATTCACCCTTGGGTAAATCAGGTTTATAATTATTATAAAACTCCGGGTACTTTTCTTCATCAGGAGAAATACCGGAAGCGGGATGAAGATTAAGAGCAGTTTTAATATTTAACTTTTCTTTATAGTTAAGTAAGGTATTTGGCTGAGGAATAAGAGATTTGTTCCAGGTGTAGCCTGTCCAGCCCACAGGTTCTCCAAAAGGATCTCTTTTGGGGTTGGTCCAGTTTAAGCCATAAGTATAATGCCAGTCCATATCTATAATAAATACATCAAGTGGAATATCGAAAGTGCGGAACTCATCAATAAGCTTTCTCATTTCATAATCGGAATAGATCCAGTACTTTGACCACCAGTTGCCGAAAGCAAACTTTGGAGGAAGAGGGATTTTACCTGCAACCTTTGTGTAGTCGGAAAGACACTTTTTATAATCTCTTCCGTAACCGAAAAAGTACCAGTCAACACTATTTGAGGCGTTGCTGCGTTCCTTAACCCAGGGCCAGTCTGAGTCATCAAAAAGAAAAGATTTGGAATCATCAACTAAAACCCATCCGGCCTTTGAGAGCAATCCCTTTTCAAGCTTTTCGGGCGACCCGCCGTTCCATCCGTCGAGAGTACGTGTTGTACCGCGTAAATTCTCTTTATCAACTTTTCCGGGAAACCAGCTGAACTCTGTTTTACTATTTAAGCTTCTTATTAAAAGATTCTCTCCAGAAAACTTTCCTGAGTTGCGTTTATAGCGGAGAAGAAGTTTATCTGTCTTAATTTCAAGCCAGTTTCCTGAATTATCAACAGAATAATGAGGCACAGGAAGATTACGGTTTATAAAAACAAATGAAGGGGAATTGTTAAACTGATTTTCTTCACTCCATTCCATTCTTATAAGCCGGGGAGTAAGAATAGTAAAACGAACATTTTTATCAGTTACAACAGCACCTTTTTTTGCCACAGGAAATTGCCGGGCTGATAAAAGGGAACAAAATAAAAGGGTTGCAAAAAATAATCTTAACAGGTTTTTAAGCATTTTGTTTTCCGGGAGTTAATTTGTAATAACAAAAAATAGTTTATTTGAAAAATAAAATAACCATTTCAAAAAACAAAAATTATAAAATTTTGTCAAAATTGCACTTATAGAGTGTAAATAAAGAAAATAACTCAAAAACGAATAAAAATCTGAAATAATTAGTTTCTGCGGTTTTGGATGTATGCCTAAACTTTTCGAATATTTCCAAAAAAATCAAATGAGTTAATTTTTAGGTTGGATAAACGACTTTATATTATTATTATTCGAATAAAGATTAATATGGATAGATTTACTATTTTCAAGTGATCTTAAATTTGATATAATTCTGAAAATTTACACAAATAATAAGGTGAATTACATGAGAATGAGAACATTACCTATATTTTTAGCATTCCTTGCAATGGGGTTTGGTGATGCTGTAGGACCATTTGTAGGATTAGCAAAAAAAGAATTTACACTAAGTAATACAATGGCATTTTTAATCCCTTTTATGGGTTTTATTATGTTTGGACTTTTATCAGTTCCGATGGGAATTTTCCAGGCAAAAAAAGGGAAGAAGTTTGTTCTTATAATGGGACTTTCAATTATGATTGTCGGACTTGTGATTCCTTTGTTCGGTCTTACAAAGTTTAGTCTGTTTCTGCTTACTATCTTGCTGCTTGGTGCAGGTGCAACAATACTTCAGGTTGCAGGAAACCCGATAATGAGAGATGTTTCGGAAGAAGGGAAATATTCCCGTAATCTTTCATTGGGACAATTTGTAAAGGCTGTTGGTTCTTTAACCGGACCTGTAATTCCTGCAATAGCAACTGCCTGGTTTGGAATGGACTGGAAAATCTTATTCCCTATATATGCTGTTGCTGTAATTTTAACAATAATATCAGTCTCATCACTTAAAATTGAAGAAAAAAGAGATGAAGATGAAGCAGAACCGGTTTCATTTGGTTCTTGTCTTGCACTTCTGAAAGATAAATATGTATTGATGATGGTTCTTGCAATTTTTGTTTATGTGGGAGCCGAAGTTTGTATGAGTTCAGGTATTCCTCTCTATCTTGAATCTGAGTTTGGAATAGATATACAGAAAGTCGGACTTTTGGGAACAGGGGTTTTCTTTACAACATTAATGATTGGAAGATTTTTGGGCGGAGTTATTCTTAACTGGATCTCACCTCAAAAGTTTTTTGTAATTACTGTTCTTCTTTCAATATTAGGACTCTCTGGTATGTTTACCGGAATTTCCTATTTTGTAATTGCCGGTGTAATTTTAGCCGGTCTGGGATTTGCAAATATCTTTCCACTTGTATTTTCAATTACTGTCGATAAAATGCCTTCCAAAACAAATGAACTTTCAGGCTTAATGGTAACTGCAATTGTCGGCGGAGCGTTCATTCCTCCGTTAATGGGATTTATTGCTGATCAGACAAGTGTTATGGTTGGTTTTGTTGTGCCTCTGGCAGCAGTAGTTTATATCTGTTTTACTGCATTTGCAAATTATAAAAAAGCGTAGGGGAAACTGATGTTTGATAATGATAAAAGAATTGTGATGACGCTTGATGCAGGAGGAACCAATCTTGTGTTTACTGCTATTCAGGCAAACGAACCTGTTGTTGAAGAGATTCGTATTCCTACAGATTCTCAAAACCTTGATAATTGTCTGGAAAACATAATAGACGGATTTTCTCAGGTTAAAGCAAAACTTACCGAAGAACCGGTTGCAATCAGCTTTGCATTTCCGGGTCCGGCAGATTACCCAAACGGAATAATTGGCGATCTTCCTAATTTACCTGCTTTCAGAGGGGGCGTTGCTTTGGGGCCTATGCTTGCAGAGAAGTTCGGGATACCTGTCTTTATAAATAACGACGGTGATTTATATGCTTATGGTGAAGCCATTGCAGGATTTTTACCAAAAGTAAATAAAAAACTGGAAGAAGCCGGGAGTCCGCGCAGATATAAAAATCTGCTTGGTTTAACCCTTGGAACCGGTTTTGGAGCAGGTATAGTAAGAGATAATGAACTGTTTTTAGGGGATAACTCAATTGGTGGAGAAATATGGCTGGTAAGAAACAAGATCTCACCAAATGATAACATAGAAGAAAACGCAAGTATTCGTGCAGTAAAAAGAGAATATGCAAAACTTGCAGGAATTAATATTGAAGATGCTCCAACTCCTAAAGAGATTTACGAAATTGCAAAAGAGGAGAAAGAGGGAGATAAACAAGCTGCTCTTTCTGCTTATGAAATTTTAGGTGAAGCAACAGGTGATGCAATTTCTAATGCAGTTACACTTGTTGACGGATTAATAGTAATAGGGGGCGGACTCTCAGGCGCTGCAGAGTTTTTTATGCCGAAACTGCTTAATGAAATGAATGGATGTTTTAACAAATCAGACGGCTCAAAACTTCCTCGTCTGGTAGCAGATGTATATAATCTTGATAATGATGAAGAACTTGAGAAGTTTATAAAAGGAAATGTAAAAGAGATTACGGTTCCTTACACAGATAAAAAAGTTAAATATGATTCCTCACCAAGAATTGGTATTGGAATTTCAACAATAGGCACAAGCAAAGCAATTTCAATAGGCGCTTATGCTTATGCCCTTAATCAACTGGATAAATAAAGAAATATTTTAATATGAAGTTTTATAAAACAAAAGTGATAATGATTGCAGTTGTTCTGACTGCAATCTGCTTTGCCCAGAACAAAAAAGAATTAAGGGCAAATCTTTCCCAGACTTTCAAAAAAGGCTCCACAAAAGAAATTGTTCTTGCCAGAGTGGGTTCTAAAGTTATTACGGTTCAGGAGTTTTACGAACGCTCTGAATATACTATTCGTCCCCAATACGCAAAAGGGAACAGTGAGCTTGAAAAGAAAATTATTCTCAATTCTCTTATTGCCGAAAAGATGCTGGCTCTTGAAAAAGAGAAAGAGAGTAAACTTTTTGATCAGAAAAAGTTTCACCAGACTATTCTCGGACGAAAAGAACAGATGATGCGACACCTTCTTTTTTATCAGGAAGGCTACAACAAAGTAAAAATTGACAGTGCAAAATTTGTTCAGCAATTTAAAGTTGCAGGCAGAGAGTATGATGTTGAGTTTGTAAATATCAAAGAAGAACACGAAGCGCAGTATATTCAGCGACAGCTTTTTACAGATTCTGTAAGTTTTAAGCAGATGTTTACAGAGCTGACCGGCGATACAATTGTTCCGCATTATAATGTTAAGTGGAACTCTCCTGAATATCCGCAGGTTTCGGAAATACTTTACAACGAGAAAAATCCGGAAAAAGGAAAGATTTACGGTCCCTTAAAACTGGATGAAACTTATCTTTTCTTTAAGGTAAAGGGGTGGACAGACAAACCTGCTTTCACTCACAATCAACAGACTATGCGCTACAACAATGTAAAAGAGAAATTACTTATGGATGGCGGTGTTAATGAATATGCAAAGTTTATTCATAAAGTAATGCAAGGGAAAAAACTTGAGTTTGACAGAAATGTCTTTTTCAAAGTTGTAAACATTTTTGCACCGGTTTATAACCAGAGTGTTAAAGATGTAAAAGAGAAGTTTGCCGACAGAAATCTTAAGAAGAATGAAGATGCTCACAACAAGATTTTTGAACTGGGAAATGATCTTGCAGCAATTAAAAATGAAGCTTTAATGACTATTGACGGAAAGATCTGGACAGTGGAAATGTTTGCAGATGAAATAGCAAAACATCCCCTTGTGTTCAGAAATAAAAACTTTGCCGGAAAAGATTTCCCAAAGCATTTCAAGCTTGCAATAGTTGACTTAATAAGAGATAAATATCTTACCGAAGTTGCTTATGAAAGGGGACTGGATAAAGAATTTATTGTTGAGCGTACAGGTAAAATGTGGACAGACGCACTGATAAGTTTTTATGAGCAGAACCAGATGATGGCGCAAAACGGTATAAAAGAATTTTTAACATATAATGTTGTTAAAGATTTCTTTACTCCCTACATAGAAAAACTTCAGAAAAAATATTCAAATCAGATTGAAGTAAATATTGATGCATTTATAAAATTAAAACTCACCAGAATAGATATGTTTGCTTTGGAAAAGAATGTGCCTTACCCGATTATTGTTCCGGCATTCCCAAATATAACAGTCGATTATCACCTTGATTACGGTAAAAAGATGGATAAAAATAAATAGAGGAATTTGATGAAAAAGATATCTTTACTATTATTGGTTTTTGCAATTGTTTTGGTTTCAGGTTGTAACAAAAAAGAGGCACAGCCCGAGACTAAAATAAATAAAAAAGAATATGCTGAAAAAGTTAAAAAAGAATTTATGCACGCCTGGAACGCATATAAAAAATATGCCTGGGGACACGATGCATTAAAACCCTTATCTAAAAAACCGCACGACTGGTACGGACAATCATTCTTAATGACACCTGTAGATGCTTTTGATACAATGGTATTAATGGGATTGGATGAAGAGGTTGCCAAAACCAAAGAATTGATCTTTTCAAAACTTGATTTTGATAAAGATGTTAAAGTTCAGAACTTTGAAATCACAATCAGAATGCTCGGCGGTTTAATCTCTGCCTATATGTGGGACGGTGATGAAAGATTCTTAAAACTTGCAACTGATCTTGCCGACAGATTATTACCTGTATTTAACTCTCCAACAGGAATGCCTTATGTTTTTGTAAATCTTAAAACAGGAAAGGTTGAAGGCAACATTAATAATCCTGCCGAAATTGGAACTTTGTTAATTGAGTTTGGAGCTTTAAGCAAGTTAACCGGAAACAACATCTATTATGAAAAAGCAAAAAAAGCAATGATGGGTCTTGTTGAAAGAACAACAAAAGTTGGTCTTGTAGGAACCACTATTAATGTTGAAACAGGTGAGTGGATTATTAAAGAATGTCATTTAAGCGGAATGCTTGATTCATACTTTGAGTATTTATTAAAAGCAGGAATTTTGTTTAATGATAAAGAATGTATGGATGCCTGGAAAGAATCAATTGTAGCAATAAATAAATACCTTGCAGATGATACTGTTGACGGATTGTGGTATTCACATGTAAACTCAGAAACAGGTGAAAGAATAAGAACCCAGTTTGGTGCTTTGGATGCTTTCTTCCCGGCTGTACTTGCTTTAGGCGGCGATCTGGATCGTGCAAAAGCTTTACAGGAAAACTGCTTTAAAATGTGGACTAAGTTCGGAATAGAACCTGAACAATATAATTACAAAACAGGTGAAGTATTATCAGCACCATACTTTTTGCGTCCGGAAAATATAGAATCAGCTTACTATTTATATCACTACACAAAAGATGAAAAATATATCAAAATGGGAAAAACCTATCTTGAATCATTAATTAAGTATTGCAGAGCAGAAGAAGGTTATTCACATCTTGAAAGTGTTGTTACAAAGGAAAAATCTGACAATATGGAAAGTTTCTTCTTTGCAGAAACACTTAAATATTTGTATTTGTTATTTGATGAAGAACAGTCAATGAAATTTGATGACGTAATATTTAATACTGAAGCACATCCGTTTAAGAAGTCTTTCATCAAAAACTAAAACAGGAAGATAAATTGAGTTTATCTATTATAGATTGGCTTATTATTGCCAGTATGCTTGCCCTGATGATTTGGGGTGTGATGTTTACAAAAAAACTGATGCGAAGCGTTTCCGATTTTTTAGCTGCCGGCAGATCTGCCGGTCGCTACGTACTCTCCTTTGCATCCGGTATGGCACAGCTTGGAGCTATATCAATTATTGGTCTGCTGGAAATGAACTACATTGCAGGTTTCTCCCTTCGCTGGTGGGAATATGCAAACGGAATAGTTATTCTTATTGTTACACTTTCCGGCTGGGTGGTATACAGGTTCCGACAAACAAGAGCTTTAACTCTTGCTCAATTCTTTGAAATGAGATACAGCAAAAACTTCAGAATTTTTGCAGGTATCCTTTCTTTTTCAGCAGGAGTAATCAACTTTGGTATTTTCCCTGCAGTGGGATCGAGATTCTTTATATACTTCTGCGGGTTCCCTGATACCTTTAATTTATTCGGACTCGAAATTTCTACCTTTGTAACAATAATGACGCTTCTTTTGGGAATTTCATTATTCTTTGTTTTTGTGGGGGGACAGATTTCTGTTATAATTACCGATTTTATTCAGGGATTATTTGTTAATATAATTTTTGTAATTACAGTTGTTTATGTTTTATCTCTTGTTGACTGGGATATTATTTACCAGACACTTCACGCTGCTCCGCAAGATGCATCGCTGATTAATCCTTTTAACACAAGTAAGGTTGAAGATTTTAACTTCTGGTACTTCTTTGTGGGAATGGTAGGAATTTTTTACGGTAAACTCTCCTGGCAGGGACATCAGGGATATTACACATCAGCTTCATCACCTCACGAAGCAAAAATGGGTGAAGTGTTAAGTAACTGGAGAACAATTCCGCAATGGAGTTTATTTATTTATGTTATTCCTGTAGTTGCTTATGTGTTAATGAACGATGTAAGTTTTAGCCAGATCTCCACAGCAGTGCATCAGACACTTGGTACAGTTGACGGTGGCGAGGCGATAAAGAGTCAGCTGACTGTTCCTCTTGTACTGCAGCAGATTTTACCTGTAGGATTGTTTGGTGCATTTGCAGCAATAATGCTTGCGGCATTTGTTACAACTCACGATACATATCTTCACAGCTGGGCAAGTATTTTTATTCAGGATGTTTACATTCCTCTTACAGGAAAAAAACTTGCACCTGAAAAACATCTTCGTCTGCTAAAGATAGGAATTTTCGGAGTAGCTGTATTTATATTTTTATTCAGTCTTTTCTTTCAGCAGAGTGAATATATATTTCTCTTTTTCGCCATTACAGGTGCAATTTTCCTTGGCGGTTCCGGTGCTGTTATTATTGGCGGTCTTTACTGGAAAAGAGGAACAACAGCAGCTGCCTGGTCAGCACTCATTACAGGTTCTGTAATTGCACTTA
This sequence comes from Rhodothermaceae bacterium, assembly GCA_041725875.1. Taxonomy (GTDB): domain Bacteria; phylum Bacteroidota; class Ignavibacteria; order Ignavibacteriales; family Melioribacteraceae; genus JBGRQB01. The sequence continues at coordinate 14,363 of JBGRQB010000036.1, read as the reverse complement.
CAGGAATTGTTATTCATCAGCTTGTTGATGATTTCTTTATCAACGGACAATCATTCTGGGGACTTGCAATGGCCGGTTCCACAATTGTTTACATAGCTGTTTCACTTTTAGGAAAGAAACAGGAATATGATCTTGATAAACTTCTTCATCGTGGAAAATATGCTGTAAAAGAAGATGAAAAAATTATTGAACAGGAAGTTAAAACAGGCTGGCGCGCTTTGGGAATTGGAAAAGAATTTACCAAAGGCGACAAGCTTATTTATATAGCAACATATATTTATACTTTTGCCTGGACAGCCGTTTTCATAATTGGTACAATTTACAATCTTACCACAGATGTACCAGATATGGAATGGATGCAGTTCTGGAAAATATTTATCTACATAAACATTGCCGTATCAGTTGTTGTGATATTCTGGTTTGGTATAGGCGGTATATTTGATCTGAAAACAATGTTTAGAAAACTAAGATCAACTGAAAGAGATTTTCAGGATGACGGACACGTTAATTAATCTGACAAGGAAAGTTAAATGAACAAGAAAATTCTATCACTTATTCTTATTGGTTTTATCTGCTTTTTAGGATGTGAAAATAAAACAGATAATTCAGGTGTAACAAAATATGTTGATCCTTTTATCGGAACCGGTGGTCACGGACACACATTCCCGGGAGCAACTCTTCCGTTTGGAATGGTGCAGTTGAGTCCTGATAACCCTTCAAAGGGGTGGGACTGGACTTCAGGATATCATTATTCCGATTCAGTTTTACTTGGGTTTAGTCATACACATTTAAGCGGAACCGGAGTAGGTGATCTTTACGATATTTTGTTAATGCCTTTCAGCGGGAAATATGAAACCGCAGAGAGAAATGATAAAGGTAGAATTTTTGATATATATAATCATAAAGAAGAGAATGCTGTTCCCGGATATTATCAGGTGAAACTGCAAAACTCAAAAATTAATGCTGAGTTGACTGTAACTGAAAGAACCGGTTTTCACAGATACAGTTTTGAGAAAAAAGATGCAGCTGTTTTAATTGATCTGGGTTATGCTCAAAACTTTGACAGAGCAGCTGAAACATTTATTAAAGTTGTTGATAACAAAACCATTGAAGGCTACAGAATTTCTAAAGGATGGGCAGCTTACCAGCCGGTCTATTTTGTTGCCAGATTTGACAAGCCATTCACAGCACAGCTTTTTGACGGAAATGATAAAGTAACTGAAAAGGAAGTTAAGTCTGTCCTTACTTCAGTTGTCCTAAACTTTGAATCAAAAAATGTAATGGCAAAAGTTGCGCTTTCTTCAGCAAGTGTTGAAGGAGCAAAAAAGAATCTTCAGAAAGAAATTCCTCACTGGGATTTTGAGCTTGTTAAAAATGAAGCCAATACAAAATGGGAAAATTTACTTGGTAAAATAAAAGTGACAGATAAAAATGAAGATGCTAAAAAGATTTTTTACACGGCTCTTTATCATTCTTATCTTGCCCCGACTCTCTTCACCGATGAGAATAAAAAATTCTGCGGCGCAGATTATAAAAAGACAAAAGCAGAAGGATACACAAGATATACATTGTTTTCTCTCTGGGATACTTTCAGAGCGCTTCATCCGCTCTTAACAATCACAAAGCCTGAACTTGTGGATGATCTTGTAAAATCTATGCTTGCGTTTTATGATGAAACAGGATTGCTTCCTACCTGGGATCTGCAATCTAACGACACAAATGTGATGATAGGTTATCACGCTGTGCCGGTAATTATCGATGCATACTTTAAAGGATTAACAACTGCTGATCCGGAAAGAATTTTTGCTGCCTGTAAAGTATCTGCAATGCAGGACAATTTTGGAATCGATCATTTCAAGAAATATGGTTATATTCCGTCTGAATTAGAAAAAGAAGCTGTTTCAAAAGTGCTGGAATATTCTTTTGATGACTGGTGTATTGCTCAGCTGGCAAAAAAACTTGGTAAAGAAGAGGAGTATAGCTATTTCTCAAAAAGAGCAGATGCTTACAAACTTATGTTTGATAAAGCAACCGGTTTTATGCGCGGTAAAGATAAAAAAGGGAACTGGGTTAAAAACTTTGATCCTCTTTTTGTAGAACACAGAAACACAGATTATACAGAAGCAAATGCGTGGCAGTATACTTTTCACGTTTTGCAGGATATAAAAGGACTTATAAACGAATTTGGCGGCGAAGAAAAGTTTGTAAAGAAACTTGATGAATTATTTACTATTTCAAGTGAAATGACAGGACACGAAATGTCACCTGATATTTCAGGATTAATAGGACAGTATGCACACGGAAACGAACCTTGTCATCACGTTGCATATTTGTATTCGTTTACGAGTCAACCCTGGAAAACGCAGGAGCGAATCAGTCAAATCAGAAAACTGATGTACAGCTCAAAAGTTGACGGACTTGTTGGTAATGACGATTGCGGTCAGATGTCAGCCTGGTACATTTTCAGTGCGCTTGGTTTTTATCCTGTTAATCCGGCTGATGGTAATTATGTAATTGGAACACCATTGTTTGAGAAAACAGAAATTACTCTTGAAAATAATAAAAAGCTTATTGTTGAAGCTAAAAATATAAGCGATAAAAATATTTATATTAAAGAAATTTTATTAAACGGAAAAAAACTGGACAGATACTATTTAACTCATAAAGAAATAGTTGATGGCGGAAAGCTTGTTTTTGTAATGTCAGATAAACACTAGGAATTTAAGAATGAGATTTGTTTTTACTTTATTGATTTTATGTTCATCTATTTTTGCACAGGGAACTGTGAAATATATTGATCCCTTTATTGGTACTGCCGGACACGCACACACATTTCCCGGAGCAACTCTTCCGTTCGGAATGGTGCAGTTGAGTCCTGATACAGATAACAAAGGCTGGGACTGGTGTTCCGGTTATCATTATTCAGATAACTCAATAATGGGATTTTCTCACACACATTTAAGTGGTACAGGTGCAACAGATTATGGCGATATTTTACTTATGCCGTATACGGGTAGCATAAAACTTATTCCCGGATCAAAAGCAAATCCGGATGAAGGATACAGATCTCGTTTTTCTCATAAAGATGAAAAAGCTTCAGCAGGTTTCTATTCTGTAAAACTTGCCGATTATGATATTGATGTTGAATTAACAGCCACTGAAAGAACCGGAATTCATAAATATGTGTTTAATAATTCCAGAACCAAAAGAATAATTATCGATCTTGAACATGGAATCAGTGATAAAGTTATTGAATCTAAAATCGGAATTTTAGGTAGGAATATTATTTATGGTTACAGAAAATCTAAAGGCTGGGCAAGCAATCATACAATCTATTTTTATGCGTTGCTTTCAGAAAGTTTTGACGATGCACAGGTTTTTGAAGAATTAAAACCTGTGAAAAAACAGAACTATAAAGGGAAGAAAGTTAAGACGGTTTTATCATTCTCTGGAAATTCCAATAAAGAAATTTTTGTTAAAGTCGGGATCTCACATACAAGCATTGAAGGTGCCAAATTAAATTTAATGAAGGAAAACTCCGATTGGAATTTTGAAAAAATAAAACAGAGAGCCGAAAAGAAATGGCAGAATGAACTTGATAAAATTTCGATCTCTACAAATGATGAAGAATTAAAAAAAGTTTTCTACACAGCCTATTATCATTCGCTGATAGCACCAAATGTTTTTTCTGATGTAAATAATTTTTATGTGGGAATGGATGGAAAGAAACATCAGTCTGAAAAAGAACAATACACTGTATTTTCCTTGTGGGATACATACAGAGCTTTGCATCCGTTATTAACTATCACAGATAAAAAACGAACAGAGAGTTTTGTTAACTCGCTCCTTACCAAATATGAAGAATATGGTTTACTGCCTGTCTGGGAGCTGGCTGCCAATGAAACAAATTGTATGATAGGTTATCACGCAGTACCGGTGATTTTAGATTCTTATGCAAAGGGAATTAATGTTGACTTAAACAATGCGCTTGATGCTGTTCTTGCAAGCGGAAATCAAAATATAAGATCTACTGACATTTACAGAAAGTATGGAATTATTCCTTCTGAAATTGATCACGAAGGAGTTTCAAAAACACTTGAATATGCTTATGATGACTGGTGTATTGCACAACTTGCAAAAGCTGCTGACAGAGAAGAAATTTACGATGAATATATTGCCAGATCAAAAAACTATATCAATTATTTTGACCCTGAAACAAAATTTATGCGTCCGAAACGAAACGGAAAATGGGTTGAAAAGTTTAATCCTTTTGCAGTTACATCTGATTTCACGGAAGCAAACAGCTGGCAATATACATTTTCAGTTCAGCAAGATATTCCGGGCTTGATGAATCTTTTTGGTGGAAAAGAAAACTTTGATGCAAAACTTGATGAACTCTTTAGTGCCAAATCAAAATTAAGTGGAAGACATCAGCCTGATATCACAGGATTGATCGGACAATATGCGCACGGAAATGAACCGAGTCACCACGTTGCATATTTATATAACTATGCAGGAAAGCCTTGGAAGACTCAGGAAAGAGTAAGAGAAATTTGTGATTCGCTATACTTTACCGGTCCGGAAGGATTAAGCGGCAACGATGATTGCGGACAATTATCAGCCTGGTATGTTTTCAGTTCAATGGGATTTTATCCTGTAACTCCCGGTTCTGATTTATACATTATCGGCAGTCCGATGTTTGACAAAGTTGAAATCAAACTTGAAGAAGGAAAAACTTTTACTGTAAAAACAATTAACAACTCTAAAGAAAATAAATATGTTCAGTCGCTCACTTTAAACGGCGAAGAGTATAATAAACCATATATAAGTCACAGCGACATTACAAATGGATCTGAATTTGTTTTTGTAATGGGAGCAAAACCTAATACTAATTGGGGGCTTGAAACAGAAAAATTATTTAGAACAGAAGAAGTAAAAAAACTTCCTCAGCCGGTTTTAACATCTGGGGATATATTGTTTGTTGATCAGACCAAAATTTCAATTGATCCGATCAATAAAGATGCTGTGGTTTATTACACAACAGATGGTTCCGAACCAATGCAAAGCTCAATAAAATACTCTGAACCATTTGTTATTAATAAAAACACTCTGCTAAAATTTAAAAGCTTTGCAGAGGGATACAATGCAAGTTCGCTAAATGAAGTTAAGTTTAATAAAAATAAAACTGACTGGAATATTGAAATTTTATCCAAATGGCATCAGTCATATCCGGGCGGCGGAATTAATACTCTTATTGATGGAATAAGAGGAGGACAGAATTACAGAACAGGTTACTGGCAGGGATATGAAGGTCAAAATTTTGAAGCTGTAATTGATCTGAAAAAGGAAACTGAAATTTCGAAACTCGGGGCAGGGTTCTTTCAAGATTATGGTATATGGATTTTTATGCCAAAAAAAGTGACATTCTTCATCTCAGAAAATGGAGAAAATTTTACTGAAATAATTTCAATTAAAAATGAAATCAGTTTTGATAAACCGGGAACCATAGTGCAGGATCTTGTTGGTGAAATAAAGCCAACTAAAACCAGATATGTAAAAATAGTTGTTGAAGCATTAAAGACTTGTCCTGATTGGCACGGCGGAGCAGGATTAAATTCATTCATCTTTATTGATGAGATTATAATAGAATAAAAAAATATAACATCTAATAAAAATTATTTTAACTTTGTAGTTTGGATTCAAAAACTTTAGCTGATTGAATCAAAAAATTGCATTGTTGTTTATAAGGTTAAAAATTGAGAGGTAATTGGAGGAGTTATGATTCAGACCGGGGACTTTAAATTCATAAGAACATTGAATGGTCAGCTTGTGTTAAATATGATTAGAAAGCACGAGGTTATTTCCAGTACTGAATTAACCACCATTACAGGTTTAAGACCCTCAACAATTTTTAACATACTTAAAGAATTATCTGACAAAACTCTTATCCTGAATTTGGGAAAAGGAGATTCCACGGAAAAGGGAGGTAAAAAACCTTATCTGTGGGAACTTAACAAAGATGCTGCTTATGTTATTGGTCTGGATATAGAAATAAACAACATCACCGCTGTTATCCTTGATCTGAAAGGTAATCTGTTACATCACTCTACTTTGAAGTTTGAAAAACTTCAGTCTGAAGAAGAACTAATTAATGTTATTAATTCCATAGTTCAAAATATTCTTGAAAAATCTAAAATTGAACAAGAGAAATTTTTGGGATTGGGTATTGCAATGCCAGCAATTGTTGATTCTGAAATGGGTGTTGTTAAAAGAACAGATGTTATCTCGGATAAAAATATTCCTCTTACAAATAAACTTAACGAATATTACAAATTCCCGATTGTTGTTGAAAACAACGCAAACTCTACTGCTGTTGGTGCAAAATGGGTTGGTGCGGGAAAAGATTTCAAAAACTTTTTAGTTGTGCTTGCAGAGTTTGATCAGAAAGTAGGCGGTATGGGAGTCGGGATTTTAATTGACGAACATCTGTATAATGGTCATACAAACTGTGCAGGAGAACTAAACATACCAATTCTTAATCTTGGTCAGATGCTCATCTATATCCGAAATCAAATCTCTCAAAGTGAATATTTACGTGAGTATGATTTGAAAATTGAAGAGCTGACTGTAGATATCCTTATTGAAGCAGCGAAAGCAGGGGACGAACTTGCAATCTCTTTGTTCAAAAGACTGGGTACACAAATTGGGGAAATCATATCTAATTCCATTTCACTTCTAAACCCGGAAGCTCTTATTGTAGCAGGTAACATTTCCGATCTGGATGATATTATTATTGATCCGATCCGTGAAGTAATAAACCTTAAATCACTTCCTTTTATAACTCAAAAACTGAAAGTTATTCCGAGTCTGCACGGCCCTAATTCAGTTGCAACAGGTGCTGCGAGTCTGATATTAAACGAATTTTTCAAGATTCCAATTGTAAAACGTAAAGGAATCAGTGAGAATATCAGCATTTTTTCTGAATAAAAATTAAGAATAGCCTTATTATAAGCTGTTTTGCACACTTTTAGTTAATCCGGGAATGAAATTAACATTTAACTAGAAACTCCATCAAAAGAATAAATAAAGGTAATAAACGCTCTTTTATCCGAGTTAACGGGCGTTTCTATGAATAAAACCGCTTAAAATGCGTTTGTAAATTAGTAAAATAAAAAAACAACTTATTAGAATATTTTGTTTGTAAATAAACTAAACTTCTTTTATATTTGAATAGCTTTTTAGAGCTGATGGAATTACTGAAAATTATTTATAAAGATTAAATAACCAGGTTAAACTCAATGAAATTTGATTCAAAATTTTCTCTAAAAATTAAAGTCCTTTCTATATTAATAATATTGTTAAGTACTGTAGTTTTTTCTCAAACCGGTAAAATATCCGGTAATGTTAAGGATAAAAGCACAGGCGAAGCATTAATTGGGGTAAATGTGATCATAAAAGATCATAACTGGGGTGCTGCAACAGACATCTCAGGAGATTACTCAATAATTAATATCCCGCCGGGTAAGTATACCCTTATTTTCCAGATGATGGGTTATCAGAAAACTGTCTTTCCTGATGTAGTGGTAAATGTAAACCGCACAACAACTATTGATGTGGAATTATCTGAAACAGATATTACACTTGGAAGTGAAGTAGTTGTTACGGCTTCAAAAGTTTCTATGAAAAAGGATCAGACAAGTTCTGTGCGAAATGTGACCACAGATCAGATTAAGGCTTTACCGGTGGAAAACCTTACTGATATTGTTAATATGCAAAGTGGTGTTGTTGCCGGTCACTTCAGAGGCGGTAGAAAATCTGAAGTAACTTATATGGTTGACGGACTGATTGTTGATGACAGCTTTTCAAAAACCAGCAGAGATGTTGAAGTTGAAACAGATGTTATTGCAGAGGTTGAAGTAATTACAGGTACATTTAATGCCGAGTACGGAAATGCAATGTCAGGTATTGTAAATGCAATTACAAAGGATGGTTCAAATAAATTTGAAGGATCTGCTTCAATAGGTGCTTCTAATTATTTTACCGGAAATAAAAATATTTTTCTTGGTCTGAAAGATGACGATTTCACAAGAAACACAGATTTCAAATTAAATTTCAGCGGACCAATCCTTAAAAACACTCTCTCCTTTATAGTTAACGGACGCTATCAAAACAAAGACGGATACCTGAATGGTATCAGATTATTCAGACCTGATGATTACTCATATTTCAAAGGTGAGGAGAGTGGATGGAGATCTGATAAATCGGGCGACAGCTCTTTTGTTGCGATGAACACAAGTGAGACTTACAGTCTTTACTCAAAAATTTCATTCAAGCCTTTTGCCGGATTCAGATCTGCTTTTACTTACAGCAGAAACTCTTCTGAATGGCAAAACTACAGTCACGCCTGGAAATATAATCCGGACGGAAGAAACACTCAGAATGAAACTACTGATATGTATGCTTTGATGATAAATCATTCTTTATCTAAAAAAGTGTTTTACGAGTTAAAAGCTTCTTTGGTAGATAAAAAATATACCAGCTGGTTTTATGAAAATCCGTTGGATGACAGATATATAAGTGCAGATTATTACAGATTTGATCCTGGATTTTTAACCGGTGGTCAGGATCATAACTGGACTGAACAAAACTCGAAAAAATTAAACTTAAAATTTGATTTTACATGGCAGATAGATAAAAATCATATCCTGAAAACAGGTGTTTCATATCTTGGTCACGATTTCAAATCACAATGGATTAGTATCCAGAATGCATTTGACGGAACAGGTAAAGAACATCAGATGGTTTATGATTCAACGCTAAATAAATATGTATTCCCTAATTTCAAACCTGAAGTAAGGGGAGATTCGACAGCTTATGCAAGCAGAATTCACGCTAAACCATTTGAACTTGCGTTCTATGTTCAGGATAAAATGGAGTTTGATAATCTGGTAATTAATGCCGGGTTAAGACTTGATTATTTCGATCCGAACACTGTTGCTCCTTCTGATTGGAGAAATCCTGCTAACCAGATTCGTTTTGATGATCCGAATTCAGAAAAGTATTCTACTTACAATGATGTAGATGCTTCCTGGCAGTTGAGTCCGCGACTCGGATTAAGCTACCAGCTTGGTGAAGCAGCATTATTAAGATTTTCTTACGGACATTTTTTCCAGATGCCTCCGTTATCTTATCTTTATTCAAACCCTACATTCCAGGTATCACCGTTTGATTTAGGAACGTTGATGGGTAACCCTGAACTTAAACCACAAAAAACTGTTCAGTATGAAGTTGGTTTATGGCAGCAGATTGGTAACGGAATGAGCGTTGAAGTTGCTGTTTATTACAGAGATATTTACGATTTATTAGGAACAAAAATAGTTTCAACATATAACCAGATCAGATATGGTTTATATACAAATCTTGATTATGGAAATGTTAAAGGACTCGAAATAAAATATGATTATTTTGTAGATAACTTTTCATTCTTCCTTAACTACACACTGCAATATACACGAGGCAATGCAGACAGACCAGATTTAACATTCAGCAGAGCGGGTGATAAGCTTGATCCTGTTACGGAGCTGTACAGAATGTCTTGGGATCAGCGCCACACATTAAATGCTTCTGTAAATTACAAAACAGCAGATTACGGCGTAACTCTTACAGGATACTTCAACTCAGGTACTCCTTATACCTGGAGACCAACTGTTGAGAGTCAGCTTTATAAAATTAAACTTAATTACAACAACTCAGTTAAACCATCAAAATTTCAGGCAGATTTAAGAGCTTATTATCAATTAGTAAGAAGTGAAGATTTTGGTGTTCGTTTAAGCTTGCTGGTGTATAATCTGTTCGATTCACTACTTGAAAACGAAGTTAATGAAACAACAGGAAGAGCTTATTCTGTTATCTTAAGACCGCATCAGGTTGCTGCACATAAAAGTGATTTTAATGATGCCTATGACTGGTACAAAAATCCAACTATGTACGGACAGCCAAGAGAAATCAAACTTATGTTAGATGTGAATTTTTAGATGAGAATGAAAATTAAAAGGAATATAAATATGAGAAAGAAATATTTGAAGTTAATTTTAATTGTATTTCTTCAAATGATAATTGGTTCAACATTAGTTGCTCAGTCTTCAACTTATCAGGGACCGGATGATCCGGCAGGTGATCCTGGCAGAATAAGAGAAGGATTTATGAGCGGAAATAGAGTGTTTATAAGATTTACAAACACAACCGAACTATCAAAATGTTGCGGTGTGCAATATTCAAAATGGCCGAACGATCAGAATGGTTTACCAATGACAGATGGTGTTGCATTGCTGGTTGGTTCAAGAGTATTACTTGATAACGGTGTTCCTTCACCCTGGGCGACAGGTGTTATGGATACACTTTATTACATCCAGACTCACTACAGAGAGCTTGTGGATGTTAGCAAAAACGGATTAATAGTTTACGGATTTATGCCGCCAAAAGGTTATCTGAATCCTGATAACGAATATGTGGCAATGAGTAACATTAAAGATTCCTGGCCTTTACAGGGATGGCCGGCAAGTGGTAACAGTCTGAAATGGCAGGGATTATGGAACGGCCGTTTTGGTGCCGGTGTTGTTTATGCCGATCTTGAAACATATTTTGTTACCAACGATGCTCAGGATCAGGAATATCTGCAGGACGGAGTTCCTGTAAAATATTTCCCTCGTCCAGGAGTTTCAATTGGTGATAAAGATCCTGACATAACAGCTCAGTTCGGAAAGCCCTGGGGTGGTTTGGGATTAAGAGTTGAAACACGCGGAATGCAGTGGAATAATCCTCAGACTCAGGATGCAATCTTTTTTGAATATACAATTGCCAACGTTTCCGATTACGATCTTTCAAAAGTTGCTTTTGGATATTGGGTTGATAACGGAATTGGTAAAAATGAAGAGTATGATGATCTTGGCTACTACGATGATTTTCTTGATATGGCGTTTAGCTGGGATATAGATATGGTAAGTGCCGGGGGTATAAGACCGGGAATTTTGGGATTTGCATATCTTGAGAGTCCAGGTATCAGTACTGACGGTATTGATAATGATCAGGATGGTCTTACAGATGAAAAAAGAGATAATGTAGCATCTGTGTTTTATCAAAATGCAACCGAAGGTATTACAAATCTTGAACAGTTCAAAAAGGTTTATGGTGAACCAAAACCTCACTGGGATGCTGATGAGGATGGTGACTGGCAAGATGGTAATGATTTAAATAAAGATGGTAAATATCAGAAAACTGAATTTTACGGCGATGACCTTGGAACAGATGGCGTTGGTCCTTTAGATCTTCATTATGAAGCTATCGGTGGTCCGGATGCTAATGGTACTGAATGTAATCACAAACCAGATTATATTCCGGGTATTGGTGCTGAACCAAACTTTGCAATTACTGATGTTAGTGAATCTGATATGATTGGTTTAACATCTTTCCAGATGTATGGTGTTCCTACATCAACGGGTCCGGCTCCTTCAAATGATCCTGTACTTTGGAAATATATGGATTCAGGAATTAAAGAAGGTTACAGCGGAACAGTTGAAAATCTTATTGAAATGTTCTCAGCTTCACCTTTCCCTTTGTATGCTGGAAAAACTGAACGTGTTTCAATGTCAATGCTTCACTCAATGGATTACATTAGTTTTGGCGAAAGAGAACCAAAGGTTCCTTTGCTTGCAAGAAAAAAAGAAGTGGTACAGGTTATTTACGAAAGAGATTATCGTTTTGCAACTCCACCGTTGATGCCTACTTTAACAGCAACAGCAGCAGATGGTAAAGTTATTTTATCCTGGAATGATGTTGCCGATAAATTTACAAAAGAACCTTTACTAAATAATGTAAATGACTTTGAAGGTTATAAGCTTTATAAAGCTACAGATAAATATTTTTCCGATCCCGAAGTAATTACTAACGGATTTGGTGAACCAACTCTTAAAAAGCCTATCTATCAGTGTGACCTTGTAAATGAGAAAAAAGGATTTACTGATTTTGGTCTTGTAGACGGTATGGCTTACTACCTTGGAAACGATACAGGAATTGAACATTATTATATAGACACAGATGTTAAAAACGGTGTAACATATTACTATGCCTTGGTGGCGTATGATTATGGTATTCCGGATGTTGGAGAAGGAATTACTCCTTATGAAAACTCAACTATTCTTGACCTGAACGAATATGGTGAAATCAGAAACAGCGGTATTAATGTTGCAATTGTAAAGCCAACAAAAATGGCTGCCGGATATGTTCCGCCGTCAGTTGAACTGGAAACTAAATATGAAAACAACAACATTAACTCAAATCCGTTTAACATAAAAGTTGTTGATCATCTTCAGGCTCAGCCGGGTAAAAAATACAAAGTTAAATTTACATCTACTGATGTTGACAGTTTACAAAATTTTACTCGTCGTTCAGATTATGATGTTAAGTTCATAACAAGTGGTGTTGAAGTTTATGACGTAACCGGTTCCGAAGAAAAACTTCTTTTCATAGAAAATTCTGAAGATGGAAATAATCTTAGAAATAACCTTGTAGATAAAAATGAAGATAACTGGAGAAAATCTGTTGAACATTATCCTGTTGGTAAAGAAGTTTCAACAAATCTGATTGATGGTATGCAGATTGATTTTACTCCGACTGTTAACAGACCAATAATCGACGAAGATAAATCAGGTTGGGTTGTTGGAGATTCACCAATTAAAGTTTATACAAGTCCTTGGGAATCAACATTCTTCCCGTGGGATTATGAAATTGTATTTACAGATTATAGTAAAGTATATTCAACAGTTAACAACTATACCAGATATATTATTTCGGCTGAAGGTAAATCACTTAAAACAACTCAAATTATTAATGGTTTAGATTGGAACTTCTATGTTGTAAATAAATCATTTACAGATAAAAACGGAGAACATCCAAAATGTGATTTGCTTGTTAATGATCTGAATGGCAACGGAACATTTGATCTTGATGCAGATGAAGTAATGGTTGGTCATCCGGTTTATGACAGCTACAAAGTAAGATGGGGCGGTACAATTTTCGGTATCAGCTTCAAAGATGCTGTAAATGATATGCCATCGGCAAATGATGTTTATCGCCTGAGCTTCAAAGCTCCTCTTTCTGAAAGAGACAGTCTTGTATTTACAGTTAAAGAAAGTATAAAAGTAGATAAAGAAAAGCTTGATACAGATTTAAACGAAATAAGAGTTGTTCCTAATCCTTATGTTGCTACAAACTCAATGGAACCTGCAGTTTCGCTACCTGGAATGAATCAGCAGCGCCGCATTATGTTTACAAACTTACCGGCAAGCTGTACAATAAAGATTTTTACAATGAGTGGGGTACTCGTTGATGAGATGGTTGTAGAAAATCCTGCTGAACGCGGAAGTGCACAGTGGGATCTTCTATCGAGAGAAGGACTTGAAATTGCAGCCGGTGTTTACATTTATCAGGTAAAAGCAAATGAAACCGGGAAGGAAAAAATTGGAAAGTTTGCAGTAATCAAATAGACTAAAATGATTAAGAAATTTTGAGGATCAAAAGTGAAAAGTAAAATTTTAATAAATAGTATAAAACTGATAATAATAACATCAATCTTTACAAGTTTTATATATTCTCAAAAACCTTACAGGGTGGGAACTTCAACTGCAAACTTTTTAGAGATTGGTTATGGTGCAAGTGCAACTGCAATGGGCGATGCCTTTACCGCAGTTGCAAATGATGTATCTTCTATTTACTGGAATCCGGCAGGATTGGCAACCTTAAAAGGTTCCGAAGCTGCTTTTTCAGTTCAGCCTTGGTATGCAGATATTAATACTTCATTTTCTGCTGTTGCTATTTCGCTGGATGATATCGGAACAGTTGCAGTTGGAATAGTTGCAGTTGATTATGGTGATATGGATGTTACATCACTTGATATGCAGGATGGAACCGGAGAAACATTTTCTGCAAGTGATATTTCGGTTTCAGTTGGTTATGGCCGCAGACTTGCAACCTGGTTCTCTTTTGGTGCGGCAGCCAAATATATTTCATCATCTATCTGGCATACTTCGGCAAGTACACTTGCCTTTGATTTAGGTGTGCTGATAAATTCAGGATTTTTTAGTCCGACTGACAACGTTGAGGATGGTTTGAATATAGGTATGTCTGTATCAAACTATGGCGGACAGATGCAGTTTGACGGAATGGATCTTCTTCAGCCAATTGATCCTACACCGGGTCAGAATGGCGATTACAAAGATGTTAAAGGTCAGTACAGACTAGGAGAATGGGAGCTTCCTCTTATGTTCAGACTTGGTGTGAGTTTGAATGCTATAAGAAAGGGAAATCAT
>JBGRQB010000035.1:0-28157 GCA_041725875.1 Rhodothermaceae bacterium | reverse complement strand
TCTTTATCCTTCATTAAATAGTCTCCTATTTTATATAGAAATAATGATTAGTTTCCAATAATAAAATTTATATCTGAACCTTATAATTAAATTTCATAGTTAGCGATTATTTAATTAATTACCTCGCCATATTTAGGGGGAATTTATCCTCTACCCACCTTACAATTTGCTTTACCCCAACTTTATCCAAGATTATTTTTCTCTTGATAATTACTGGCGTTGAAGAATTTGAATACTTGTCGTTATAAATAATTAAGTGTGGAACACCAGCAATTTTTGTTTTACTTAAATATGCTAATACTAATTCATTTTGGTAGTGGCTACCAATAGAAATTTCATCCCAATATCCGTATTTTTTCAGAAATTTTATCCCCTCTTCAATATTTTCATCCATACAAACTTGAACAAATTTAATTTTGATTTCAGGATAAATATTTGGGAGTTCAGTTCTAATTTTTTTTACACTTTTAATTAAATCTATATTGTCACAAAACCCACAACTATTAGATCCAAAATAAAATACTACTATTGTTTCATTGTTTTTCCCATATATGCTTATAATCACACAACAGAAAAATATTAAGACTATTTTTCTCAAAATATATACCCTTTTTAGATTATAAAATTTACCAGTTTTTTTGCTGCCGATTATAACCTTACCACCTTTATTTCAAGATAATAAATATTTTAACTAAAACAAACAATTTTGCTAATCTAGTAAAAATATTTTAGCCCAAAGAAAACTTGCTAAATAATTTATTGGAGTTAGTACTTTATTGATTTAGATCGATTACCAAATTATTCAACCTTCCTCAAAGAACTCCCCCACGCCTTATCCATTTCATTTCTAACTTCTGAATCTTCAATTTCTAAATACTTCTTCATCATCCTATAATCACTATGCCCTACTATTTTCATAATATAGTCTGGTTTCATTCCTTTTTTTAAGGATAAAGTAATAAATGTTCTTCTTGCTGTATGAGTTCCAATTAATTGATATTTAGGTTGAATCTCTTCTATCGTTTTATTTGCTTTAATTTTTGTCGTTCTAATCTGAGTGTCGATTTTAGCAAGTTCACATAACTCTTTTAAATACTCATTCATTCTTTGATTACTTAATACTGGAAGAGGTGTTTGCCAATCTTGATATTTCGCTAAAATGGAAAGTGCATATTTGTTTAATGGCACTTCCAAAAACTCCCCTGTTTTTGTAACTCTAAATTTCCATACACTATTTTTTATATCAATCTGTGAAATCTTTTCAACGTCAGAATACCTCTGACCTGTAAAACATTGAAAACAAAATACGTCCCTTACTCTTTCTAATTTTTCATTATTAAGTTTTAAATTATAAAGAGCCATCAATTCATTTTCTAATAGATAAATGATTTTATTTTTATGAAACTTTATTTTGAAGTTTTGAAAGTCTGTATTCTTTGTAAGCTTTCTTTCAACAGCCCAATTAAGAAAAACTTTTAGATAACTAATAATCTTGTTGGCTGTATTATCTATCACATTTTTCTTTTCAATTAAGTAAGGATAAAATTTATCTAAAAAGAGTGAATGATATTTGAATAAGATAATTTATAACCAGTGTCTTTTTCAAAATCTTTTAAGAGGTTTTTAGTGCGTTTGTATTTTCCTATTGTACTATTATTTTGGATAAAATAAAATCATCATAATCCTCAAAAAAACTATTAGGATTACTATTAAATGCTTTTTTTTTTCAATAGATATTTCATCGAAACCAGCATCAAAATTATTAATTCGTGTTTCTCTGATAACATCGAGGATTTTACTTTCAAATAGATTGAGATAATTATTCAGTCCTGCTAATTGCCCTTTTAGAATCTTATTCCTTGTGCTCTTTTCATCAGCTCTTCTTAAATCGCTATCCCAATTATCAGGATTTACTTTTTCTTTTGTATTGAGATAAATCGATTTGTCTTTTTCGCGAACATAACACCATATTGCCCTTTCTCCCGACTTACTCTTTTTTCTTTCTAAGTAAAACCGAATATTCACGACTACTCCTGAACTTTTCTCTACAAAGATACAGATTTTTTCTCACAATATTCTCACAAAAATATGGTATCACATAGCATATTTATGAGATTTTATGCAATATTGAATATTCTTCAAGCCCACGTAACTTGTTTAATTACAATAAGCTATGTTTTATGTGTGAAAGTCAATGATATAACAGAAAATAGCGGAGTAAAATCCCTCTCTTTCCGCGAAGGTTTCCTAAATTAAAAAAATCTTCATACCATAACTTTACAATCTTCCTCCCTGTTTTCAGCAAAAACAACTAACTCTTATTATACTTTATAAGTAGAAAATATTGCCTGAATTTTATATATTCACTCTGCAAAAGATGGGGTTCAGTATTTTATATCAGAAGTTTAAATTTCTAATAAATTCTTGATACGTAGATATTATCTACAAAGTGTAAATAAGTTAAAGGCAAAACAGGAAAATATTATGGACATAATTAATAAAATCGAAATTAAACATTTTAGATCCTTTGATGGTGGAAAAGACCAAGAAAAAGTTCGAATAGATAATATTAAAGACCTCAATATATTTTCTGGATCAAATGACTCTGGAAAATCAAATGTTTTGAGAGCTTTAAACCTATTTTTTAACAATGAAATTACGCCTGGAGTAAAATTTGATAAAGATCGAGATTTTTCAAAAATTGTTGCTAATCGATTTGATAAAGAAATTGAACAAAGAAGAAAAAAAGTTAGTTTAGCTACTCAAACTGAAAAAACAAAAAGCATTCGTAGATCAGATGAAATTATTTCAATTAAAATCCATTTCAACAACAAACAAAGACAAAGAGGTCTACCAGAAAAATTTTGGATATCTAAACAATTTTCACAAAAAAATAATTTTCAGGGAGAATATATTTATCAAACTAATTTAAAAGGTAATGCTCAAGTAACGTTTTTTCTTAAAAGTTTTAAATTTGAATATATTCCAGCGATAAAAGACAGGTTGTTTTTCAACCATCTATTCAAAAAATTGCAAGCATATTTATTCGAAAAGGGTGATAAGAAAAAAGAAAATAAATTCAGACAATCTTCTGAAAATTTCAATAATATATTAAAAACCGAAACTGACGAACTATTTCAGAAGTTTTTTGCTAGTACCGGAGTTGATGCCAGCTTTCATATCCCTTCAACTCTAGTAGATTTTTTCAGAACTCTATCAGTAAAAACTGAAAATGACATTTCGTTATTTGATCGCGGAGATGGAGTACAGGCTAGGTTTATTCCAGAAATTTTAGAGGAAATTTCTCAAAATTCGTCTAAAAATATAATTTGGGGTTTTGAGGAACCAGAAAATTCGTATGAAGCAAAAAATATTAGAAAACTAAAAGACGAATTTCTAAAAAAGTATTCTCGAAAAAAACAAATATTTATAACAACTCACACAAAAGAGTTTTTGTCATTAAAAAGAGAGCTGACACCAGATGAATTGAAAATTTTTAATAACAAAAAAATTACTGTAGCAAAACAAGAAAAAGAGCTAAAAAAATTAAATACAAGTAAAACTTCTAGTGACATATCAATTTATCGTGTTTGGAAAAATAAAAATACGAATAATACTTCATTCGTGACAAGATTTGATTAAACTAATGGAGAATGGGAAAAGTTATGCGATGATTTAGGTATTATTCAAGAATCTAGAATTATAGAACAATTACAAGAAAAACTAGAACATCAAACTAAAGAAATTAATAAATCTCGCCTATCTGATGAAAAACAAAAACTTGTTCTAAATGAGCTTCATTCAGAGTTAAAGCAATCATTAAAACAAAATGAAGAAATAAATAAAAAAATTGAAGAATATGAAAAACCTATTCTTTATGTAGAAGACAAATTTGATTCTATATATAAAATTGCTTATTTGAAAACAAAAGGGATTGAGTTTAATAAAAATAACCTAAACGAAGTGTTTATCAATACAGCTCCTTTTTTTATTCATCGAGGGGAAAGTGCAAGTGCCGTTGCAGGAAAATTATCAATGAACAATACTGATGGTTACGGTGGTAAAAAGTTAATTGGGCTTTTTGATTTCGATAAAGAAGGAACTGAGAAATTTTATTGCCTTAGGAAGCAAAACAACTGGGATAATACAATTTCTGGTGATGCTCAAACAGGAATATATAAAAAAAGAAATCAGCACACCTGTTTCTATGCTTTATTGATTCCGATTCCCCAAAGATTGAACAGTTTAATTAGTAATATCAAAGAAGGTATATTTGAGAGTTTTGTTGAAATAGAAAATTTACTTAGTGAGGAAATGCTATTAAGAAATAACCTAGTAGAAACAAGATCTATTATTGATAAAAGTTATTATAAAATAAAAGACAATAAAAAATCAATAATTCCAAATATTATATCTGATCTACCAAAAGAAGAATTTAATGATTTTGTTCCTCTTTTTCAGATAGTAGAAAAGTTATTTAAAATATAAAAAAACAATTTCACATTAATATTATTCTTATTTATCGGAAAACAAAAGTATTAAAAATTATCTGGGGTTCAGTTTTGGTATGAAATTTTAGCTTTACAATTCTCACCGATTTTTTGCCTAACCGGTGAGAATAATATGTTACTAAACTACTGTTGCCTTTACATTACTGGAATTTATAATGTTATCTGCAACCGGGCATCTTCTTTCCACTTCGTGTAAGAATGCTTCTTTTTCTTCTTTTGTAATATCTGCATCAATAGTTACAAAAGCTCTTATTTCTGTAAATCCGGCACGTCCTTCTTTTGTTTTTCCCATAAGAAAATCTTTATCAACGTCACCTTCTACATCCACACTTATACCTTTAAGGTCAATTCTTTTTTGTGCGGCAACAATTCTTCCTATTGCACAAATACAGGCAGGAAGTGAAGAAAGAAAAATTTCCAGCGGGTTAGGACCCTCATCCTGTCCGCCGCCCTGTTTTGGCTGATCAATTACAAAATTGTGAGAACATTTAATTTCCGTACGAAAACTGTTCTCCATTTTTGCACCAATTTTTAATGTTGATATTGGCATTTTAACACCTTTTATTTAGTTTATTACATTATTATTAGAGCTGTTCTGTTACCTTTTTATTTAAAGTTAACTAAACACTTTACAACCCTAAGTAATTTGATGTCATAATTAAAGAAAGGTTGCAGCATTTATTTATATCTTGCTATTTGTTTAAATTATTTTGTTAGAAATTGCAAAATTGACTGTTATTCAATAATCTTGGCAAGAAGAGATTTTAATTTTAAGAGGGTGTTATGAGAAAATTTGTTTTATCAGTAATTCTGTTTTTATGTTTTGGTTCGGTATTTTTTTGTCAGACCAAAAACAATATTTATGTTGAAGCTCTGGGTAACGGACTCGCATACACAATCAATTTTGAGCGGGAAATTGTGCAAAATATTAACTTGCGAATCGGGTATGGGAATATTCTTGTGAGGACAGTCCCGATAATGTTAAACTACCATTACTACTTTGAAAACGGACATTCATTTATGGCTGGTATCGGAGCAGTTAATGTAAAGTGGCACGATGATTTTCTTTCACTTTTAGATGATTTCAGATCGGATAAATGGACAACCACTCTTTCTTTTGCTTATAATGTAAAGATGAAAACTCCCGGTTTTAATATCAGATTTGCATTTACACCTTTTATAACTTCAGATGAATTTATACCATACGGCGGTGTTTCTCTGGGATTTGCTTTTTAACAAAAAGCCCGTTGCCGGGCTTTGAAGTTATTTATCAATTATTTCCATAAGAGCTTCTCTTATTCGCTGTAAGCCGTTTATGATATACTCTTTGCGTTCACCAATTCCAATTCTGAAATGATTATCCATTCCGTAAACATCCCCTGCCAGAATAAAAACGCTTTTCTCTGTTCTGAGCCATTCTGCAAGTTTAGTAGAGTTCATATCAAAATTGTATTTTACAAAGAGCATTCCCCCGCCCATTGGTTCCTGAAACTCAAAAAGATCGCCATATTGCTTGAACCATTTTTTTACTTCTGCCAGATTTTCATTAAGCATCTTTCTGTTTCTGTTTAATACTTCATTTCTTTTTTCAGGCTCAAGCACAATTTCTCCTACGTAGTGACCTAAAATTCCTGCTGTGATTGAAGTATAATCGTGATATGCCCATGAATCGGCAATCTCTTTTTCAGGTGCAACAAGCCATCCGAGTCGTAAACCGGGCAAAGCATAAGCTTTTGAGAGTCCGCCATTTACCATAACTTTTTCATAAGAACCAAAGAAGCTTTCGCCGGTTACTCCGTTTAATTCGGCTCCTCTGTATACTTCGTCGCAATAAACCCAGGCATCTGCTTCTTTTGCAATTTCTACAATTTCGTTCATTTCATCTTTTGAAAAGATATATCCTGTGGGATTGTTGGGGTTACAAAGTGCAATCATTTTTGTTTTGGAAGTAACTTTTGACCTTAACTCTTCCAGATCCGGTTTCCAGCAGTCATCCTCTTTAAGATGAAAATAATTAACTGTGCATCCCATCTCTTCTGCAATTCCGCTTATTTGCATATAGTTTGGAACCATCATAACAACTTCGTCATCTTTTTGCAGAATTGTATGACAGGCAACAAAATTTGCTTCTGAAGAACCATTTGTTACAAGCACATTGTTTCTGGTTGCATTATTGTAGAGTGCACTTATCTTTTCTCTGAGTTTTATAGAACCATTTGTCTGGCCATATCCAAGAACTGTTTCAAGCAGTTTATCGATCTGTTCCTGTGATAATAACTCCTGTAATGTATATGGATGAAATCCGCTTTCTGTTAAATTGTAATCAACTGTATTTTCAAAAAGTGATTGTATTCTTTCGAGTTCAAAAATTGGTATATTCATAATCTCCCTCTTAATAATTTGTCTTGATTTTATATTTTTTAATTTCTTCCTCAGTCATTATGTGACTCCCTTCCACTGGTGCAGACTCAAGTGTAAACCAGTAAAACTCTTCGGGAATACCTAATGCACGGTAATACTCAAGATATTTCTGATGAACCGGGTCATCCTTTGGAAAATCAGTTGCTGCCTGATTTGTATCTCCCCAGGAGTGAACACCAATTTCCGCTCCTTTGGCTACAATTCTTTTAACACCTGCAAGAAAAAAATCTGTACCGCCTGATGCAATGCTGCTTTTTGAATGAAGTTTTGTGTTCAAACCAAATTTTCTTACATAAAGTGAAGCTCTTAAATTTGCCACATCATCAATGGAACCGGGAACTATATTCATTTCAATTGTAGTAACTTCCGGGTGTTCAAAAACCAGACGTAAAATTTTTGCAGGAAACGAAGATGTGATAACTCCGTTCATAATTGCGGTTTTCCCTTTTACCTCAAATGTTACGGGCATCTCCTGATAAGAAAATGCTTTGAGTGCTTCCTCTTTATAGATTTTCTTATTGTTATCAAGATCCCAGTTGGAAAAAGAAGAAGCAGCATCTTCATTCTTTTCCAAATCGATAAATTCAGGATTGTCAAACTGCTGAAAAGCTTCATTAACAATATCGTTGATTTCATTTTTGTTCAGCAAAAACCATTTTGAAAAATCGAGAGAAGTTATCTCTTCAAGTGTTGCAAATCCGTCTTTGTCCAAATCAAGTTTAGGGAAAAAACTTTCCATACCGCCAGACATTTCATCAGCAGTTAGCTTTTTATCATTATTCTTGTCAAACGCTTCAATCAGTTCTGTATATTCTGAGTTTAATTCCTTTTTTATACTCTGAGTCAGAGCAGGAAAATCACTCAGTTTTATTTTTCCTTTATTCTCCTTTTCAAGTAGTAAAAATGAATCAAGTACTTCATAAGGATTCAAAACTCCATCCTTATTCTGATCTAATATTTCAATATGAATTTTCTTGTCACCTGTTTGTGCATATAAACAAAAAGATGCAAAAAAGAGTGTCATTATGATTTTATTTATTTTTAACATTTTATTTCTCCTCATTTTTTACAGCAGAATAAACTGCCGATGCTATTTTAATGTCCTGCACCGCAACTCCTGTCAGGTCAGCAACAGTTATCTGTTTTTCATCTGTGCGCTGCAGAGTTTTATCTGACACAGCTCTGCCAAGTTCAACAATTTTTTCTCTTTCAATTTTTCCGTCGTTAACAGCACGGAAAATTTCTCCTCTTGTTTCACTTTGCGGCAGACTGTCGGCAACCACAATATCAGCAATTTTAAGAATACAACTTTCCAGTTCCTGCTTCTCCGGTGTATCTGACCCGACAGCCGTAATGTGCGTACCGGAACGGATATCGGATCCGGTGAGAAGTGGCTTTTGAGAAGGTGTTGTTGTTATAATTAAATTGCAGTTTTTTGCAATCTGAGCCGGCGTGGCTGCAAACTCAATATCATATCTGTTTCCCAGTTCTTTTTTATATAATATTGCATTTGTGGGATCTATATCCCATATCATTACTTTTTTGCATGGACGAACTTTCTGCAAATATTCTAGTTGTCTTCTCCCCTGAATCCCGGTTCCCAAAATACCAATTGCTTTAACTTCCTTTGGTGCAAAATACCTGGCTGCCACCGCACCAGCGGCCGCAGTTCGTATGTCGGTGAGTCTTCCTTCATCAAGTAAAATTGCAGCTGGTTCTCCTGTTTTTTGTGAAAAGAGAAGCATAAGTCCCTGACTCGAAGAGATTCCCAGCTTACTGTTTTGGTAAAACCCGGAGGCAATTTTTATACAATAGTATGGTTCATTTTTAATATAGCCATATTTGATGTGTGTATCTCCCGGCGGATTTTCAAACAAAAGCTCTGCCACGGGCGGAACCACAACATTTCCTTTGCTGTATTGAATAAATCCGTCTTCAATATGTGAAATCACATCTATGTTTTCCAGTGCGGAATGTATCTGATTTAATTTAATAATCGCTGTCATAACTGCTCATAATGTTAGTTAATAAATCTGGGTTTATTTTTTTTCCGGTAATAACCAGAACCACAGTTTTGTTTGTCAGATCAGAATTTTTCAGCGCAGCTGCAACAGAGAGAGCGGCTCCCGGTTCAACTAATGTGTGATGATGAACCACCATAAAGGCAATTGCCTTTTTAATTTCTTCTTCTGTGATAAGAGTGAAGTCACTTACATATTTGCGACAAAAATCAAAAGTGAGTGAATCTTCTTCAATGCCGCCGGCAGTTGCATCAGCAATAGTATCAGTGGTTTTGGGAGGAACAATGTTTCCTTCTTTTACAGAATCAGCCATTTCAGATGCATTAACGGGCTGACATCCGATTACTGATACTTTTTCATTTTCAGAAAACCAGCCGCTTATTCCCGCTATCAATCCGCCGCCGCCAACAGGGACAAATATTTTTTCAACTTCAGGCAACTGCTCTTCTATTTCAATGGCTGTTGTTCCCTGTCCGGCAATAATATCAATATCATTGTAAGGGTGAATAAGATAACGGTTAAATTTCTGTGCAAAGAGAGCAGCTTCTTTTTCCGTGGTAACACAATTTTTTCCGTAGAGAATTTTTTCAACATCAGAATGTTTAATGGCGTTCAGTTTTGTTTTACTGATACTTTCCGGTAAAAATAAAATGCCTTTAAAGCCGAATTTTTCAGCTGCATAACAAAATGCTGCGGCGTGGTTGCCTGTTGATGCAGCTACCAAAATGTTATCCTGATTTACCTCTCCGAGATTATGAATTTTGTTGAGTACTCCTCTTATTTTAAAGGAGCCGGTCTTTTGCTGATTTTCCATTTTAAGAAAAATCTTTGCATTTGTTCTTTCACTCAATTCAGGTGAATAAATTAACGGAGTTTTATAAATATCGCTGCGGATATTTTTGTAAGCATCCGTTATTCGGTTATTAATATTCATTAACACCTCGTGGATTAAAGTGAAGGCAGGGGTACGAAAAAACCTCCGCACACCCAACCAAAAAAATTAATTTTGATTAAGGTATACGAAGGTTTTCCGCAAGAAAATCCCTTATTTCCCCAATTTCTTCCTTAAGATGGGAAATAAGCGAGCAGTATAACTGCAATTTTTCATCCGTTGAAAATTAAAAAAGAAAAGAGAAAAATGCAATTCCCGTAAAAAAGGAATTACAGTTTTTCTGCTTCTGACTTCCCTTTTACAAGAACTGTCCCCATTTCAAGTGTATTTTTCGGATAAAAGATTAATAATATTAAAATAGCCATTGTTGTCAGTTGCACCCCGATACCTTTATCGTTCAAAAAGACACTAATTTCGGATAAAGACTGATCTTTGACCTTCAACATAACCGGATATTGAAGTATTGTTTTGTGAGTGGAAGTGTAAAAAAGAGAGAGGGGAAAAATCCCCTCTTTTAACTAGTTCAGCAGATTGCTGTTTTCGGAATAATGGCTTTTATCCGTTAGTTTAAATTGTGCAATCATCTGCATAAGATTTTCTGTTAGTCTGTCAAGGTCTTCAGCCGTAACTGCTACCTGCTGAATACCAGCGGCAGATTCGTTGGTAACATTTGAGATTGATTCTACATTTTTTGTTACCTGTTCGGCTGTTGCAGATTGTTCTTCACCTGCGGCCGCTACCTGTGTAATTTCACTGGTAACATTTTCAGTATTTCTTAATATTCTTTCAAAAGAATCGGCAACTGCCTGGGTAAGCGCCATTCCGTTCAGGACAGCCTGTTCAGCTTCGTCCATTGAAGAACCGGCACTTGTAACATCATCCTGTATTGCTTTTACTGTCTCCGCAATTTCTTTTGTTGCTTTTGTTGTTCTTTCGGCAAGTTTGCGTACTTCATCTGCAACAACGGCAAAGCCTCTTCCCTGTTCACCTGCACGGGCAGCTTCAATTGCAGCATTAAGAGCTAAAAGGTTAGTCTGATCGGCAATTTCATCAATCACCTGAGTAATTTCACCAATCTGGTCTGTCTTACCGTTAAGTTCTTTAATAATTTCACCTGTAGCTTCGGTGCTTTTTACAATCTGTTTTATTCCATCTTTCGTTTTTTCAATATTTCCAACACCACTTTCGGCTTCATCTTTTGCAGTCTGCGAAGAAGCTGAAGCACTGTTTGCATTTTGGGCAGTCTCCATTACGGTTCTGCTCATCTCTTCGAGTGCGGTTGCAACTTCGTGAGTCTGAGCACTCTGTTCCTGAGCTCCGGCTGCCATCTGTTCTGTGCTTGAAGATATTTCGGAAGAAGCGCTGGAAGTTGCCTGAATAGCTTCGGTAACTTTAATAATCATCTCCTTAATATTTTTAACCGAGCTGTTAAACGCCAGGATAAGTTTTCCAATATCATCATTTTCTTTTTCAGCATTAATTGATACTGTAAGATCTCCGTGTGAAAATCTGGTCATTGCATCAACCATAATTTTTGCATTTCGCTCAAGGTATTCTTCTCTCTCCTTGATTTCACTTATGTCAGCAACATATTCCAAAGCACCAAGAATATTACCATCTTTATCTTTAACAGGTGCGCCTGTATACATAATAGGAACTTTTTTATCTCCAATTTCAGCAACGGTTTCGCTTGTATATACACCATCCAGTTTCATTGCTTTTTCACAGGAACAATTTTCAGTTTTACAATCGCCAGTATTAAACTGATCGTAACACTTGGTTCCCAGTAATTTTTCCAACTCTATTCCAACAACTGTACAACCGGTTTTATTCATATATGTAATGTTAAAATCGTTGTCAACAATCATAATAGGGGTTGGAATATTATCCAGATAACTGACCTGAATTCCTATTTTCTCTATCATTTTGTTAAAAGAAGAAGCCAGTTCTCCAAATTCATCTTCAGAGTTATAATCAACTGTAACATCCATATTTCCGGCAGTAAATTCGGAAGTTGCTTCTGATATTGCGGAAACAGGGGCAAGGATCAGTTTTTTTACAAGGTAGTAAATAAAAGCAGAAAGGAATAAACCAATTAGCACACTATATAAAATCACCGAAATATTTGCTGAGGTAATTTCTTCATCAATATCTGATTCGGGAAAAGCTGCAATTACTTTGTAGCCCCACAAATCAAATACTTTTTCTTTTATATGCCATTCTTCGTCATAGCTTTTTAATATTTTTGAAACCTGCTCCGCATTAATGTTTTTTGAATGAAAAACAGCATCATTGTTTCTATCAAGTAAAGCTGTAAATCCGTTTTTCAAAATTTTTGTGTTGGCGATAAGATCTTTCAGTTTATCAAGTGCCGAAAGCTGATAACCTACGTAATAAATACCAACAAGATTATCCTTTATGTCGTACATTGGTTCGTACCCGGTCAGATAAGGTTTTCCAAGAATATTCACCAAACCGTAATAAGCCTGATGATTTAAAATATTCTTAATTGCCTTTCCTTCGGGATTCAGGATTGTACCAATTGCTCTGTTTCCGTCTGACTTAATTACATTGGTAGAAACTCTTACAAACGTGTTGTTACTTTTTGAAAACAGAGTTGCAGTTCCTCCTACAAGTCGCCTTACTTCATCAACCAGTTCGTAGTTAAGTACCTGTTTCTGATTACCAAAAACTAAATCGGGAACAACAAAACTTCCTACTTCAACAGATTTTCCCTGCTTTAATTTTCCCGTTTCGGCTGCTTCGTTTTTTAATACGCGCATTCCGGAACGAACCTGCTCCATAACAAGCTGATCGGTTGAATTAAGAAATTCATAAATAAAACTTATACTCTTTTCAGTTTCTTGCTGCGATTTTTCTTCAATTGAATTTCCAATACCAATAGAAATTGTTATTATACTGATAACAGCGACAACAAATATTATTGATATTACGGGCGTCAGAAATTTAAATGAAATTTTTTTGTTCATAACCATCTCTCCAGACTAATGTGGGTTTATTTTACTCAAATCAATAGCAATAAAATTTAGTTCGGGTTGAAATTTGCCATTTTCCTCCATGTTTATAAGCAGATGTTCCTATCTGAATAAATATAACAAAAATTTTGATTGTTCAAATAAAAGAATATTTTTATATCGAATAAACATAGACCAGTTATTTTTTCCTTATTTAATTTTAATACCCCTAATTTTGGATTAAAATCTCTTATGCTTTACAAAAAACACTTGGAATCTTCATTTACAATAATTCTCTCAGAGTAAGATTAGAGTTCAAAAAAGCAATTGTTGATTATCTTATTTTTTGAAAACCTAATAAAAACAAGCTTAAAGCAGATTTTATGATATCAGAGAAATTTAACTTTTATCAGTTTGGAAATGATAAAAGTTTTCTATTATAATTTTCAAAATTTAATTTTGGAGAGATAAGTTTATTCGACAGAAAGAAATTTATTGCGGATAAAACTTTCCGGAGGAGGAAAACAGTTTGAATTATAAATAAATTAAATCAGATTTTGTGATTTAAATCACAGTCAGAATCAGTTTAAAAACTCCGGATTAACTACAGGTTAACCCGGAAACAATTTACTGAATTACCTTACCTCTTTTGATAACATACTTTATTTTTCTGGTATTTTTTATATCTTCCAGAGGGTTTCCATTTAGCACAACCAGATTAGCAAGTTTTCCTTTTTCAATGGAACCGATATTATCCTTTTCACCCAGCACTTCAGCGTTAATTATTGTTGCGGCTCTTAAAACGTCAATTGTTTTGAGTCCGGCATTATTAAGCAGTTCCAGTTCTTTATGAATATTGATTCTGTATCCTGAAGGATCAATCATACTGTCGGAACCGGCACAAATTTTAACGCCCGCCTCGTATGCTGTTTTAGTGGTTTTCATTGCATGCTTTAATGCAGTTGAATCGGTTTTCTCTTTTGTTCTATTTCTGTCAACCCTGTTATCATAAACAAACAAAGTAGCATCCAGCACGCTGTTATTTTTTTTCATTAGCTCAAAGACACGTTTAACTTTCGGAGTATTTTTATCCCAGGTTATTTTTGCCATTTTTTTTCTATACTTCATTGCTTCTTTACGCGACTCAAACTGGTGTCTGTCCTTTAACTCATCAACCAGTTCATACTGAATTAAATCACCTGCGTGTGACATTGCTCTCACTCCTGCAATGCAAACTTCTGATGGCCTTGTAGGAGGAATGGCTGCGTGCCCCCAAATTTTTAGTCCTTGTTTTTTTGCTTCGTCACAAACTTTCTTCATCAAATCTTTATCAACATTTGCATATATTTTTATTGCTGTGGCTCCCATACCAACAATTTCGGAAATAATTTTTCTGAAATTTGTTTCGGGTGTAATTGCTCTTTGCCAGGAAACCTCTCCTGCTTTTGCTCCAAGAGCAACTGATTGAGGACGCGGATCTGTTTCAAAAAATTTTGGTCCGGCAATTATTGTGGAAAAGAAAATATCGGGTCCCTGATCTTCACCTATCTGCATATTTTTTTTAAGTAAAGTCAGCATTCTTCCGTCGCCCCCCATATCCCTTACGCCTGTAACGCCATTTTTAAGAGCTGTTTTAAGATGAGCTTTTGCTTCTTCAAATGTTCCGTGCGTGATATGCACATGACCGTCAATTATTCCTGGAATCAAATACTTTCCTGTTAAATCGTAAACCACGGTTCCTTTGAGAAGCTTATTGTTATCTTCATATAATACAGATTCAATCTTTTCATTTTTGATAAGAACAGATCCGGTTTTTATTGTTCCGGAAATTACATCAATGATTTCTGCATTTTTTAATAAAAGAAAATTTGGTTCTGCTTTTTTTCTATGCTGCGCAAATCCTGCTGTTATAAACAGGAAAGCTAAAATTAGTAGAGCTGTTTTTTTCATTTTAACCTCGAATTTTTCAAATTAGTGTTTAAAAATTTCCTTTAAGGCTCGTTTAAAATTTTCTCCCAAAACCATTTTTATCTGAGTGTCTGTATATCCTATTTTAAGCAATCCTTCTGCAATATCGTAAGTACGGAAAGGGTGATTCAACTTTTCAATTGTCAGAAGATAATCTTCATTTGTGTGAGTCTGATATTTTGCAGGAGCATTTTCGAGTCGGGATTTTCTCCACTCTTTTGTTCCGTAATCTTCGGTGTAAAGTCCCTGATCACTTCCTATTCCAACGTGTTCGATTCCGGCAATTTGTGCAACGTGATCTATATGATTCAGAAAATCATCAATAAAAACAGGTTCTTTTTCCTTTATCATAAAACGCAAAATCGGAATTCCTACAACTCCGCCTGTTTTTGCAACAGCTTTTATCGATTCATCTGTTTTTGCTCTTGCAACACCTTTTGCAATGCTTCTGCAAGAACCGTGTGTTATCAAAACCGGTTTATCACTTGCGGCAATGCACTCCATAGTTGTTTTATCTCCGCAGTGAGAAACATCCACTCCCATCCCGACGGAATTCATACGCTTTATGATTTTCTTTCCGTAATCTGTGAGTCCGGTATCAACATCTTCAAACGCTCCACATCCCAGATTATTTTTCCCGTTGTAAGTAATTTGAGAAATTCGCTGCCCGAGCGCATAAAAGAGATCAACATCATCTTCGGTTCTGAAATGCTTTGAATTCTGATTGGCTATCAACATTCCTATTTTTGAAGAATTTGCAATATTATCGAGTTTCTCTTTTGTGTCAATTCGTTCAAAATATTCCGGATTAGACGCAATAATTCCATTTTGCAAAGCCATAAATCGAAGCATATCTTCATATTCGGGCATCATACTTCCCCAGCCAAAAACATTTATGCCAGCGTTTTTGACAAACAGAAAATCTTCTTCTGTAAATGAATCAGGGATACTTTCCCAAAGCTGCTCCAACGGAATACCGTTCCGATAATGAAAACTGTCTCCGTAAGTTCCGAGCATATCTATGCAGACTGCCTCTTCAACAAGTTTACGAACCTGCGGAGAATATTTTTTTACGTTGCTGCTGACCTGCTTTTCAGATTGAGTTTCTTTGTTGTTTGAAAAACTTCCTCCTGTTAATACAGAAGGTAAAAGTGCACTGCCAATTGCAGCATATCCCAGTTTTGATAAAAAATTCCTTCTTTCCATTTTCACCTGCTGGTAGTTATTAATTTTCGTAGAATTATTTAGTTGTCTATTACAACTATTTATTCAAAAAAATGATCAATCTTTTATGTTAGTAATAACTTGAATCATTACTTTTTTAAAAACTTCCATATCTTTTTTAGTAATTCCTTTTTCTGAAAGCACGGTTATGGAATCAGCAATACCCATTGCTTGTTTCTCTAATTTTTTTCCTTTTCTGGTAAGGTAAATAAGTTTGTTTCTTTTATCGCTGCTATGGCTTTCCCGAAAAATCAGATCCTTTTTTTCCAGCGCTTCAATTTGTCTGGTCATAGTACTCTTTTCTTTGTCAGCTCTTTTGGCAAGTTCATTCTGATTAATGCCGTCTTCTTCCCACAGATAAAACAAAATTCTCCACTGCTCCACAGTAATATCAATTTCATTTGTGGAAAAATCCTCCTGCAGACGCGCAGCAAGGAGTCGGGAAGCAACACTTATTAAGCGGGATGATGTATTTAATTCTTTTGCTGTCATAACTCTCTCGTTTAATTAGTTGCAATATACAACTTTATTTTTCTTTTTCAAATAAATTATTCCTTATCATATTTTTGAAAAAGAGAAGAACTAAAAAAGTATTACACATAATTATTTTTTATTTTTCCGGCTCACAAAAAGAGATTAATAATGAAATTCATCTGTGCTTTAATTACTGTCAGCGATATTAATCGCTCCAAACAGTTTTATACAGAAGTTCTTGATCAGAAGATTAAATATGATTTTGGTGAAAATGTAACTTTTCACGGTGATTTTGCTATTCATCTTGATACGCATTTTCAGCAAATAATTGAGGGACCTGAAATACGGCGCGACGGACATAATTTTGAACTCTACTTTGAAAATGACAGAGTTGACGAACTTGAGAAAAAACTTGAGAGTCTGAATATAAAATTTGTTCATAAAGTAAGAGAGCAACCGTGGCGACAAAAAGTATTGCGCTTTTACGATCCTGACGGAAATATTATTGAAGTTGGCGAATCAATCGAATTTCTTTCCTTCAGATTATCACAAGAAGGAATTTCGCTTGATAAAGTTGCAGAAATCACCAATATGTCTGTTGAGTTTGTAAAAGATTCCATTTCTCAATTCAGTTGATTTTAAGCACTGTTACCTTAAACAGTGCTTCCTTATTTTCTTTATTTTTAATCCATTTTAACGCTTTTTGATTTTATTATTACTCTATCTACTCTTTTTATGTGAAATAATTCACATAATTATTGAAACTATTCACATATATCATTAAGTTTCGATTGTTAAAAAGAGAGAATGATGGTAGCAATAAAAAATCATGTTACAAGATTATCGAAATATAAATCGATATTAAAAAGACTTAAATCGGTTGGAATGAACCGGGTATTTGCTGAAAGTCTTGCCGATGCTGCTAACGTAAATTCGGCACAACTCCGAAAAGATTTCAGCATATTCGGAATAACTGGTAATAAAAAGGGTGGTTACCAGATTGATATTTTAATAGAAAAGATTGAGTTTCTGTTAGGAAAATCTAAAAACCACCCTGTTGTTCTTGTCGGGTGCGGAAATCTTGGAACAGCACTTTCAAGATATTCTGAGTTTGAAAAAGAAAATATTTCTATTGTAGCAGGATTTGATATTGATGAAACAAAACTGGAAAACTCGGGGAAATTTCCGGTATATCACAGTTGTGAGCTTAACAATTTTATAAGAGAGCATAAAATTGAGATTGGCATACTTGCCGTACCGGCTGCTGCTGCACAATCTACATTTGATATTATGGTAGAGGCTGGTATTAAAGGAGTGTTGAATTTTTCTTCAATGGTACTTCGCTCTCCTTCCGATGTTTTTGTAAATAACATCGATCTTGAAATGGCTCTTGAAACAATAATTTTTTACACAAATTCACCTGTAAAAGATCAGGTTTAGTATGAACGATCAAAACAACACAAATACCATCTCAATCTGTATGGGAAGCTCCTGTTTTGCCAGAGGCAATCGGAAAAGTCTTGAAATAATTCAGGATTATATTGAACAAAACAAATGTGAGTTCGAAATTGAGCTTTCTGGGTGTCTTTGTCACGACAAATGTAAAAGTGGTCCGAACATAGAAATTAACGGACAGTTGCACGAAAAAGTGGAACCAAATACAGTCATCGATCTTTTAACACATTCTATAAAGTAAACAATGAATCCATATTTCCCCGTTTATACCGGTCAGGCCGAGTGCCAGGATTGCTACAAGTGTGTACGCAATTGCTCTGCAAAAGCAATTCGAATTTCTGATGGAAAAGCTTCAGTTATACAAGAAAAATGTATTCTCTGCGGAAAATGCGTTGAGATTTGTCCGGCAGGAGCAAAACATATCCGCAGCGATACAAACAGAGCAAAAAAACTTCTTCAGTTAAAAAGTAAAGTATTTGTTTCTCTTGCTCCCTCTTACATTAATGAGTTTCCCGAGGTGAAACCGGAACAGCTGATAGCTGCATTAAAGAAACTGGGATTTTACGGAGTTTCAGAAACAGCGTTGGGAGCGCAGGAAGTTTCTTCGCACGTTGCCAGACATTTACAAACTTCCGGCGGAATAAATATTTCATCTGCTTGTCCCACAGCGGTTCAGCTGATAAAAAAATATCATCCTGAATACAGTAAAAATATTCTAAAATTTCACTCTCCGGTTCTTGCGCACGCAGGATTGTTAAAAGAAAAATATGGCGATGATATTGCAATAATTTTTGTTAGTCCCTGCATTGCAAAAAAATATGAATCGGATCAGTTCTTTTCTCTTGTCCAAATTTCTCTGACCTTTCAGGGCTTAAGAAACTGGTTTGAGGAAGAAAATATTGATCTAATGAATATTAAATTCGATAAAAATGATAAATTTCTTCCGCACAGGGCTGAAGAAGGAACACTCTATCCTATAGAGGGTGGAATGATTGCCGGAATAAAATCTGACTGTTCTCTGAATGACAAAAACTTTATGTCATTTTCTGGAATTGAAGAAATTTCCTCTGCGCTCGACGGATTAAAAAGTATAGAAAAAGAAGAGAATTTATTCATAGAACTCCTTGCCTGTAAAGGCGGGTGTATAAATGGTCCGGCAATGAAAAATAAATCAGCAACCGGATTAAAGCGTTACCAGATAATAAAAAATTCATCTCAGCCCAAAGTATCTGTTCCGCGCGAACCTCGAATAGATATCTATAACAATCATCCTGTAGAGGCTGTAAGGTTAACAAAATACACAGAAAATCAGATTACCAAAATTTTGAAAAAGATCGGGAAACACAATTTAACTGATCTAATAAACTGCGGAGGCTGCGGATATAACAGCTGCAAAGAGTTTGCAGAAGCACTGCTTGACGGCTTTGCCGAAAAAGAGATGTGCGTTACTTATATGCGGCAACTTGCACAAAAAAAAGCAAATGCACTTTTGAAAACAATGCCGTCGGGTGTTGTAATTGTTGATGAAGAATTAAAAATTGTAGAATGCAACGAAAATTTTGCAAACATACTTGGCGAAGATACAGAAATGATTTTTGAAGGTGTGCCCGGCTTAAAAGGTGCAAGTCTGGATAAAATTATTCCCTTTGCAAATCACTTTGAAACTGTTCTTAAAACAGGCAACGACCTGCTGAACAAAGATATAAAAATTAACAACTCAATTATTCACGGTTCAATTTTTACCATTGAAAAACACAGGATTATCGGGGGGATATTCCAGGACATTACCGCACCGGCAATGTATAAAAATAATGTTATGACAAAAACCAAAAAGGTAATTGAGAAAAATCTTGAAACAGTTCAGAAAATAGCTTACCTGCTTGGAGAAAATGCTTCTGAGACAGAAATTATGCTCGACTCAATAATACATTCTTTTTCAACCGAACAGGAGCAGTAACTATGTTTGGTTCTTTTATTGAAGTCGATTACTCACAAAAATTCAAAAATAAACACCTTGTTGCCGGCGATACTTTTTTATCACGAAAATTAAAGGAAGAAGAGAGAACAATTGCAGTTTTGTCTGACGGACTGGGCAGCGGAATAAAAGCAAATGTGCTTTCAACCTTAACGGCAACTATGGCGCTGAACTATGTGAATAACAATTTTGATCTGCATAAAGCTGCCAAAATAATAATGCAGACACTCCCTGTTTGCAAAGTAAGAAAAATCAGCTATTCCACATTTTCCATTGTTGATATCAACAAACTCGGAGAGGTTACAATTATGGAATATGATAATCCTCCCTATGTGATTATTCGTGATGGCGAAGTGCTGGAAACGGAAAAAGAGATAATTCAGTGGACAAACAAAAACAATTATCAAAATACACTCAGGTTCTCCAAATTTACTGCGCAAAAAAATGACCGCATTATTATGTTTTCTGACGGAGTTACGCAATCGGGACTCGGACCAAAAACATATCCGTTTGGATGGCAGCAGAAAAATGTAGAAGAATTTATCTCGGCAATGATTTGCAAATTTCCTGAAATATCTGCGCGTATGCTGGCAAAAAGTATTGTTGACCGGGCTTATATTAATGACAGAAAATCTGCTTACGACGATATCACCTGCAGTGTAATAAATATCCGCGAGCCGCGTAAGCTTGTGGTTATGACTGGTCCGCCAATTGATAAAAGAAAAGACAGATCACTTGCCGAAACTATTGATGCTTTTGACGGAAAAAAAATTATCTGTGGCGGAACAACTGCAAAAATTATTTCCCGTGAACTTGGAAGAGAAATTACAGTAAATCTTAAAGACTTAAATCCGGAAGTTCCCACAACATCAAATATGCCGGGAATTGATCTGATAACCGAAGGAAGTATCACATTGGGCAAAGTTGTTGAGCTTTTGCAAAATGACAAAAGAAACGATAAACTCCCTGCCAACGGAGCAACCAGAATGCTGAACTTTCTTCTCGACAGTGACATAATTGAATTTGTGGTGGGAACCAAAATCAACGATGCTCACCAGGATCCAAATGTACCTGTTGAACTTGAAATAAGAAGAAACATCATAAAACAAATTTGCGAATTACTAGAAAAAAAATATCTGAAAGAAACAAAACTAAGTTTTATCTAAAGGATAAATATGAAAGAAAAAATAACCATAACCGTATGCACAGGCACAACCTGTTTTTTAATGGGAAGCTCGGAAATACTTCTTGTTAAAGACCAAATGCCTGAACACCTTAAAAACGAAGTTGATGTAAAAGGTGATGTGTGTCTTGATTACTGTCAGAACAGCAGCAGCGAAAAAGCTCCTTATGTTAAAGTAAACGGAGAATATATATCAGATGCCAATGTTCCAAAAGTTATTGATTATGTAGAGAAAATTGTAAAAGAAAATCTGTGATTTAGTATGAATTATCTTAACAACGCAACACTTATCAGAAGAGAACTTGTTATTCGTCTGGCAAAAGTTCTCTTTGCCGGTAATATTGATGAAATAAATAAAATACCACTTGAAATGGCTCCTAAAAACGGAAAATCGATGCGCTGCTGTATTCACAAAGACCGCGCAGTTATAAAATACCGTTTAATGGCTCTTTTGGGATTTAAAATAGAAGAAGAAACCGACGAACTCACCCGCCTTTCCGAATATCTTTCCGAAGCACTTGAAAGAAATGATATTGAAGGTCCGGTGCTGACTGTTAACGACGAAGCCTGCAGTTCCTGTGTAAGCAGTAATTATTTTATTACAAATGCTTGTCAGGGTTGTGTTGCTCGTCCCTGCACTGTTCATTGTGTTAAAGATGCAATAGATTTTAATGACAGACAAGCTGTAATAAACACTGAAAAATGTATCAACTGCGGAAAGTGTATGAAGGAATGCCCGTATCACGCAATTATATATATTCCTATTCCCTGCGAAGAAGCTTGTCCGGTAAACGCAATATCAAAAGATGAATTTGGTATTGAAAAAATAGATCACGAAAAGTGTATCTATTGCGGAAAATGTATGAAAGAATGTCCCTTTAGCGCTATTATGGAAATTTCTCATCTTGTGGATATCTTGAAACATATTATTAATCCTGATAAAAAAGTAACCGCAATGATTGCACCTGCTATTGTGGGACAATTTGCCGCTGAGATCGGACAAGTATTTACAGCGCTAAAACAACTTGGTTTTTCAGATGTAATTGAAGTTGCCTACGGAGCCGATATCACAACTAAAAAGGAAACGGAAGAGTTTATTGAAAGAATGGAATCTGGCGAAAATCTTATGACATCTTCCTGCTGTCCGGCTTACACATTTGCCGTAAACAAACATATCAATAAACTGGAAAAGTTTGTCTCAGATACCAAAACTCCGCTTCATTACACAGCAGAATTTGTAAAAGAGAAAGATCCGGAAAATGTTACAGTCTTTATTGGTCCCTGCGTTGCAAAACGAAAAGAATCAATTGAAAATGAACTTGTGGATTACACACTCACAATAGAAGAACTTGGCTCCCTCTTTGTTGCCAGAGGAATTGATGTTCAGAAATGTGAAGAGACTGAAATTGACAATCCCGGAAAAAAAGCAGGAAGAGGATTTCCTGTAAGTGGCGGAGTTGCTGCTGCCGTGAAGCAACAGGCAGGTGAAAAAGTTGAAATAAATGAATTTTTAATAAACGGAATTGATAAAAAATCGCTTCGTCTGTTAAAAACTCTTGATAAAAAATCACCGGGTAATTTTGTTGAAGTTATGGCTTGCGAAGGAGGATGTTTATCCGGACCCAAAGTTATATGCAATCCAAAATTATCTGAAAGAAGTTTGCATAAATTACTCACTATTAGTGAAGACTCCTAATCGCAAAAGCCCTGCAGCAGCAGGGCTTTCTGTTAATTCTCCAACTTCCTGTCAAAAACTTTTCTACAGCTTGCAACCTTTTCTCCGGGTCGCAAGTCTAAAGCACCAGAATTAAACACTGGAGGAATAATGACACCAAACAAAAAAATACTTACCCTTCTTATAACAATGTTTTTATTTGCCGGATTAATCTCCGCACAAAGTCTGAAATTATTAAAATCTGAATCCTTTAATGTTTCTGAAAACCAGACACTCAAAGTTGATGCGGTTGTTGCAGATGTACTGATTGAAACCTGGGATAAAAACGAAGTAGAAATAAAAGTTTTTGGCAACAGAAAAGCTAAAAAAGACCTTGAAATTCATATCGATGAATATTCAAGAGGTGTAAAAGTAAAAATTGAAAAGGACGGATTTAATCTTTTCAATTTCTTCAACAATATTAATGCAAAAATTGAAGCAAAAATTCCGCGTAATTTTATCTTAAACATAGAAACCTCAGGCGGCGATATTGCAGCTTACGAAGTAAATGGCGAAATTTTCCTTGATACTTCAGGTGGTAATATCATTCTTGAGCAAAGCAACGGCGAAGTAAAAGCCAGTACTTCAGGCGGTGATATCAAAATAAGAGAGCACAATGGTGAAGCAATGATTTCAACATCCGGTGGTGATATTGAAGTTTTAGATCACGATGGTGACATAGAAGCTGAAACTTCCGGCGGTGATATTGATCTGGATGTGAAAAATGGTGAAATTAACGGCGATACATCAGGCGGCAGCATTACTTGTAACTATTCTGGTACAAACAAAGGTATAGATCTTTCAACTTCAGGCGGAAGTATTAAGGTAAGAATTCCATCTGAAACTGCAGCAAGAATTCATCTTTATACAAGCGGCGGCGATTGTTCACTCAATTTTGACGAAGCCGATCTATCCAAAGATAAAGATCACGAAATAAAAGGTCGCTTAAACGGCGGCGGAAAAATGATTTCCTGTTCAACTTCAGGCGGCGATATCAGAGTTTCTGAAAAATAGATTAAGAAACGCGACTTTTAAGTCGCGTTTTTTTATTTTAACCTCTATTCTCAATAACATTCCCTTTTTTTTGGACTGTCTCTTTTTTTATCTTTAATTATAATACATTAGCTTATCTTTCTATTTTTGGGTATTTTTGTTCTTTGAAAATAAGAGCTGCCCGGAGATAGTATGAAAAATATGAATTGGAATGATTATTTAGGTTTTACCCTCAATGTAGTAATGAACGAAAATTACGGAATGGTTAGAAGCAAAGAAAAATCCACTCCCGATTTTTTCGAAATAGTATTTAAAAGTGGCAAACTTGTAGGAACCTTTGCTGACGGTTTATTGTTAGAGACAAATCGCGAGGGTCATATTGTTAAAATTTTCATTCCGCATTCATCAATTAAATGTGTTGAAATTTTTAATATTTAATCAGGTCAGTTATGAAAAAAATCTTCTTCTTTATTCTTTTTTCAATGTTATTGATAGCAGAAGAAATTGAAATTAAAAGTTTACAGACGTACACCAGGGGCGATGTTTACTCAATTCCGGTAATTTACAAAAATGATAAAGGCAGTAAATTCCTTATTGAATTTGATGTTGCAGCTGAAACTTCCCCCGATCTTTCCATAAAATTTGTCTACTGCGATAGAAACTGGAATCCATACGATGCAGTTTTGTTGTCAACCTCCGGAAAAGATACTGACAGTATGCTCGATTTTGTGAGTCTGCCCGCAGGCAACGAAGGGGCCGACTGGCATTGTAAAAGAATATTTCCAAACAAAAATGTTTCATTCCCCTATTCAGGAAAATGGATGTTTAAGATTGTAGATACTTTTGATGAAGATAAAGTATATGCTACAGGAAAATTTTATGTAGTGGAACAACTGGTAAATCTTTCATCTGTTTTTACAATTGATCAACTGGACGGCAAACCTTATTCTCAAAACTCACTTAACAGAAGTCTTCGTTTAACAACCAAAATTCTGTTTGGCGAAACTGAAATAGATCGTTTCAGAATTAAACAAATGGAAATTGTGGAAAACAGACGCTTAAACGATCCGATAAAAATTACAGTTGATGAAGACACTGATACAAGATATCACGAATGGTCACTTGGAACCGATTTCCGTTTTGTTGCAAGAGATATCAGACCCGGAAACGAGAACCGAAAAGTGAGTCTGTGGAACACCACAAAATACGGACAATATGAAGTTGATGCACATTTTGACGGTGCGGAAATACCACATTTTTACAGAGAACTTCCCCGAGATAATAACGGCGGATTTCTTTTGAAAAAATTCAGCGACAGCTACGCAAACTATATGGATGTAAAATTTCAGATTAAAAGTGAATTTTTGGGTGACAGAGATTTATTTTTAACCGGAGCTTTTTGCAACTGGAAAGTTTTGCCTAAATATAAAATGGAGTACTTAAACGGCGCGTACGAGACTTACGTAATTCTTAAACGAGGCACTTACGATTATAAATATGTAACAGGAATTCTGGATGATGATAAAGTTCGTTCGATAGACTGGTACGCAGTTGACGGCAATCATCTTTCAACAGAAAATGTTTACAATGTTTTCCTTTTTTACAATGCAATTGAAAGTGGCGGTTACGACAGAATAATTGGATACACTAAAATATATAGCGGGTATTATGAGCAAAATTAAAATCGGTATTATAGGAACCGGTCACCTTGGTAAATTTCACACCAAACTGGCCAAAGAAATTGAAAATTGCGAATTAGTCGGTATTTATGACATTAATCCCGAACAGGCTGAAAAAATCAGTTCTGAATTTGGAGTAAAAACTTTTCCTTCATTACAAGATCTTTTAGATCAGGTTGATGCAGT
Organism: Rhodothermaceae bacterium; assembly: GCA_041725875.1. GTDB lineage: Bacteria > Bacteroidota > Ignavibacteria > Ignavibacteriales > Melioribacteraceae > JBGRQB01. The sequence goes on along the minus strand of JBGRQB010000035.1, from coordinate 2,486 downwards.
ATCAATTGTTGCAACAACCAGCGCTCATTACGATCTGGTAAAGGAAGCTTTTAACAACAACAAACATGCTCTTGTTGAAAAACCAATCACCTCGACAATTGAACAGGGTGAAGAAATTGTTAAAATGGCAAGAGAGAAAAACCTGAAATTACAGGTGGGCCATATAGAAAGATTCAACCCTGCTCTTCTCTCTCTTGAAAAATATAACCTGGATCCAAAGTTTGTTCAAACAGACAGACTTGCACAGTTTAACCCGAGAGGAACAGATGTTGCAGTTGTGTTAGATTTAATGATCCACGATATTGATATAATTTTGAGTTTGATAAAAAGTGACGTAAAACATATCTCAGCAAGTGGTGTTCCTGTTGTTTCTGAAAACATTGATATAGCAAATGCCAGACTTGAATTTGAAAACGGTGCAGTTGCAAATGTAACCGCCAGCAGAATTTCTCAGAAAAAAATGAGAAAAATGAGAATGTTCCAGAAAGATTCTTACCTTTCAATGGATTTTGATTCAGGCGTTTCTGAAGTTTTCAGACTTGTAGGTCCAGACGAATCAATGCCTGAACATTTTATCAGTTTTGGTGAAATGGGTGTTGGTGACAAGAAAAAAACAATTGTTTACGAACAGCCTGGTCAGTTTGAAATAAATGCACTTAAACATGAGCTTCAATTATTTGTAAATACTATTCTTGAAGATACAGAACCTGTGGTTACAGGCGAAGATGGTTTAAGAGCATTAAAAGTAGCTGATACAATCATTTCAAAAATTAAAGAAACACAGGTATAAGAACTATGAATTTTAAAACAGTATCGGTTTTCTTGTTCCTCTTCCTGATATCTGTAGTATCCGGTCAAAGTGCCGATACTGTTTTAACAAGAACTGATTCCACATCTCTGCCGAAAACTATCTTGCTCTCAGATTCAACTGCGGCAAGTGATTCGGTAAAAAAAGCTGATGATATAAGTTCTGTAATTTATGCATCAGCCAGCGATTCAGTTTCCTTTTCAATTGCGCGCAAAAAAATGCGTCTTTACGGAGAAGGAAAATTAACCTACGAAAAATCAAAACTTGAGGGAGGAAAAATCCTTGTTGATTTTTCTACCAATCAGGTTGAAGCATTTGGAATTAAAGATACTTCCGACACAACAGGAAATAAATTTCTGCAAACTCCGGTTCTGGCCGAGGGAGCAGATATTTATAAGGGGCGGAGATTAAAATATAATTTCAAAACCAAACAGGGTTTTATTTCCCTTGCAAGAAATGATACTAAAAAAGACTCGCGATATGAAGGTGCTAAAGTAAAAAAAATTGATGAAAGCACTTACTATATTGAAGATGGACTTTTTACCACTTGCGAAAGTGACACACCTCATACCCATTTTAAAGCCAGCAGAATGAAAATTATTGATAAAAAAATAATTGTGGCAGAGTGGATATGGATGTATATAGCTCAAATTCCGATGCCGGTTCCCCTTCCTTTTGGCGTTTTTCCGATGCAGTCAGGAAGAAGATCCGGGATAATAGTACCAACATTTACTTCATCGTTTGAAAAAGGACAGATAATTAGAGAGTTTGGTTACTACTGGGCTATTAACGATTATATGGATCTGAAACTTACGGGTGACTATTACACCAGAGGAGGATATGCCGCAGCAGCGGAATATCGGTATAAAAAACGATATCAGTATGACGGAACCGTATCTTTAAAATTCTCTGATCAGACACAGGGAGAAAAAGGTGATCCCGATTATAGAGAATCTTGGGATTGGCGTCTCTATTTAAGACATAATCAAAAACTTGATCCTACTTCAAGTTTGTCGGCAAATCTGAATTTTCAATCTGGTTCATTTAATCAGAACAACTCAAATAATGCATATGACGGTTTAAAACAAAATATTTCATCAAGTGCCACTTATTCAAAAAGATGGGAAGGAGCAAGTATAACCGCAAGTTACAGCAGATATCAAAATCTTGTAACTGATGATATATCTCAGACATTGCCCGATGTTCGTTTTTCAAAATCGAGATTTTATCCTTTTGCTTCTTCTGAAAGCACACCTGATAACAAATCCTGGTACGAAGAAATTGCAGTAACATACAATTCTCATCTTTCAAGAAAACAGAAAAATGACGAACCGTTTGACAATGGAATTCAGCATCAGTTAAATATATCTGCGGCTCCTAAGGCGGGGTATATAAATATTAGTCCGACATTAAACTACACCGAACGCTGGTATGATAAATATACACAGCAGGAGTTACAGGAAGATTCAACAGATGCTACAGGAAAGAAACATTACAGTATCAGAAGAACTGACAGAAAAGGTTTTAACCGGGTTGTTGATTTTAGTCTGGGTGTTTCAATGTCAACAAAACTGTACGGAATGTTAAACCTGAACTCAATGGGTATTGAAGCAATTCGTCACACAATAACTCCTTCTATCTCCTATTCTTATCGTCCTGATTTTTCTAAAGAAGAATG
>JBGRQB010000034.1:0-28243 GCA_041725875.1 Rhodothermaceae bacterium | reverse complement strand
ATGAAAATCGTTAAAAGGACATAAATCAGAATAGATAACTTCCACCCCATCCTTAAAATTTGATTCAAGTTTTTTCGCATTCTCTTTGAAACAAGGATCTTCATATTTTGGATCAAACTTTTTAACTACCATTTCGAAATATGGTTCAGCTTTGTCACAGACTTCAAACCCTCTTGAAATAAAAAACTTTTTATCGCTGATAAAAGGTTTCTTTTTATCACTGCAAACAGCAACTATTCCCTTTTTATTATTTTTCTTTGCAAAGTTTTCACATTCTTGCAAAAGTTTTTTTGCGTAGCCTTGTCCCTTAAATTTTCCTGAGACCCAGAAACAGTGAATAAAAATATAATCATCAGCATCAACAGGAGCCCAGGCAAATTCCGCAGGAACAAACTCAATAAAGACTTTTCCCCGTTCATCTAATTTTATAAAATGAAATTGTTCTCCAATTCTTTCAGAAATCAAATCCTTTTTTGCCTGATATCCTTCAACGCATTTCTTATCAGAAAACGCACAACAGATATGTTCTGTTTCAATATTTTCTCTGGTGATTAATTTGAATTCCGAATTCATTTATGTCTCCAAAAATATTTCAAATTTATCTTTTTTAATTCCATTGATAATTATCGTAAAAATATGACTTCCCGGATATAGCTTTCTTGTACTCCTGGTTACAAATAAAAACTTTCTTTTAATTTTTTTTGTTTCACCCGGAGCAAGTTTTTGCTCGCAGATTTTAAAAACTTTTGCAGAGTGCTTACCGCCAGATTTCATAAACTCAATTTGATATTCGAGTCTGAAATTTTCTGCCGATTTCTCTTTATTTACAATTTCAAATTCAAACTCAAGTTCAGAATTTAATTTAATCTTGTCGCTGTTTATTTGCAGATTTTTTAATTCTGCATTTATGTTACCTGAAACTCCGAGCAATTTTAATGCTCTTTCATTTCCTTTTTTAAGAAGAGTGCGAAGACCATGCTTTACAATCCAATCCGTATTCTTTGAACTACCAAACCATTTTTCGGAAACATCCAGCGCAAGTTCAGGATTATCTTTAGAAATGTCATTAATATTGTTAGCAACACTTTTACGAACATATTCTGAATCATCATTTTTTAAGTTCTCCAAAATTGGAATGATTAAAGAAGGATCTTTTTTAAATCTGGGAAGCGCAATTGCCCAAGGGAGTCGGGGTCTGCAGCCTTCACTTGCCAGGCGACGAACATGATGGTTTTTATCCAGACTCCATTCACGCATTATTTTCATCATTTCTGTTTCATAGTTTATAATAAAATGTCTCACAGCAAATTCTGAACTGCAGCAACTTGTATATTTTTTTAATGCTTTTACAGATATATCAAAAGTTTCGAGTCCATATAGCTCAACATAATCAGGTAAAATCATCATTTCAAAACCGGAATGACTTTCTGATACTTTATTCAAAACTTTAATGCTTTTTTTGTAATCTAATTTTATTTCAGAGTGCATCACTTCTGTTATGTGACGCATACGTTCTTTCAGTTCCAAGCTTTCCCATTTATTGTTCAAAACTTTTTTCAAGAAACTTTGTTCATCAAATTCTTCATAATACTTTTTTATTCTTCCTGATATAAGCTCAACATTTTCTCTGGAATAAATTGAATCTTTTAACAATTCAGCCATTGTTTCTCTCTTTTTCAAGTGGGTAAAAATATTCCAATTGTTTCCATATTTTAAGTTCTGTAACAGTTTTTTTCATTGCTCTAAAATAAGGATCATCGTTTAACAGTTTATGTGCATTGTTTGCTTTTTCTCTGCTTTCCCAAAACATCAGATCGATATTTACATTCTTATCTTCAACCGAAACAAAAGAGAGAGTTTTAACAAATCCATCAGCTTTCTCTTTTACTCTTTCGTAAAATAACTTTCTGTTTCTGTTATATTTTTCCTCTTCAAAGCAATCTGCTATATAAACATTCAATTCAACAAGTTTACTTTCTTCGGTATCTTCTTTAATAAATGAATGTATCAAATACATATTTTCAAAAAAGATAATTTCATTCATTGGTTCGAAAAATTTCTTAAAAGTAGTTTCTGTCTGAACCCTATTATCTGCCTTTTGAGCTGCTTCAAGATTTTTCCATTTACCAAAATCGAGAATCAGCAAATCATTATCTGCTACATTAAAAGTTTCAAATTCCAGACACCCATCCAGATTTTTTATTTCATTCTTAAAATTCAGATAATTTTTGTGGTATTCTTCTTTTTTGATTTTGTTCAGAGAATAAAACACAAATTCATAAACTGGTTTTGCCGATACAGTCATAATTTCCTCCTTAAAATATTTTTGGAAATGACTGTACTAAATATACATTAGCTTAATGACAACCCTATGTCAGTTGAGGAGAAAATTCCCCCTCTTCTTTAAGAAAAGGGGGAAGTAATTTATCCAAGAAGTTTTAGATTGGAATCACCTTGATTTGAAGAGAATTTAAATTGGCCGAGAAGTTCATCGAGATTGTTTGTTAATCTGTTAAGATCTTCAGATGCTTTTGCAATTTCCTGAACTCCCGAAGCTGTTTCGTGAGTAACAGCATTTATTCCTTCCAGATTTATACTAATTGTTTCAGCGGTAGTTGATTGCTCTTCACTGGCTGCGGCAACCTGACTGATAATCTCAACAACTTTGTCAGTTGCATCAATTATACGCTGGAGAGATTCTCCTGACTGATTTGCCATTTCTTTACCATGCTCAACTTCAACAGTACCATTTTCAATTGAAACAACAGCTTCTTTAGTTTCTTTTTGTATGGTTTTGATCATATCAGCAATTTCTTTAGTTGCTTTGGTTGTTCTTTCAGCGAGCTTTCTTACTTCATCAGCAACGACTGCAAAACCGCGTCCCTGCTCACCTGCGCGAGCAGCTTCAATTGCAGCGTTTAATGCAAGGAGGTTTGTCTGATCGGCAATGTCATCAATAACCTGAACAATTTCGCCAATTTTATCAGAGCTTTTTCCAAGGTTTTGAACAGTTACAGCAGTTGTTCCAACCACATCTGCAATTTTATTCATTCCGTCAACTGTTTTAAGTACAACAACATCTCCTTCTCTGGCAATATCTTTAGCCTGTGTTGCAGAGTCAGCGGCATCACTTGCATTTTTTGTTGTTTCAATAATAGTTGCTGTCATCTCTTCAACCGCACTGGCAACTTCGTTAGCCTGTGAACTTTGTTCCTGCGTACCGGCAGCCATCTGTTCCGAGCTAGCGGAAATTTGCGCACTGGCACTTGCTGTTGCTGAAGCAGCTTCATGTACCTGCCCCATCATACCGCGAATATTTTCAACCGCACCGTTAAAACTTGTATAAAGTTTTCCAATTTCATCATCATGCTGAACATTAAGATTAACAGTAAGATCGCCGCCGGCAAACTTATCCATTTCAACAATCATCTGATCAACACTTTCAGCAAGATACTCTTTCTGTTTTTCAGAATCGGCAACAGCATCTTCAACTTTTTTCTCAATTCCTGCTTTTTCTTCCAGTAACTGATCTTCGGCACCTTTTATATTTTCAACCATAAGATTAAAAGAATCTGATAGATTACCCAGTTCATCGCCTGATTGATAATTACTTCTGATTGATAAATCACCACCTGCAACTTTATCAGCAGCAGTTGCAAGAGAGATGATTGGAGAAGCAATACTTCGGGAAATAAGTATCCCGACAAACACAATGATACTTCCCATTACAAGCCCCATAATAATACCGAGCGTCCACATAGAATCTGAAGCAGCAAAGGCTTCGGTTTCATCAATTTCTGCAATTATTGCCCAATGAACTCCGCTGTAAATATCAATTGGTGAGTAAACAGATAAAACATTGTTATTATTATAATCCTTAATTATAGCAGCTCCCGATTTACCTGCAATAGCTTCTTTTGCAGCAAGAGTATTTACACCGTTTTTCTCAATTGAGCCTTCAAAAGATGCTTTTACAGAATGGCCTTCCGGATCAAGATAAGAATCTGATCTCATTCTGTAATCTTCTCCTACAAGATAAGTTTCACCGGTTTCGCCCATTCCGGTTCTCTCCTGCATAATTCCATTTATTTGAGATAACGGAACCTGAAAAGCCGCAGCACCAAGATATTTTGAATCTTTGTTAAATAAAGGTATGGCTATAAAAGAAGCAGGTTCACTTGACGGAGCATACCAGGCAAAATCAACAAATGCTTTTTCATTTCGTGATTTAAAGAAAACCTGCCCTAATCCGGTAGCTTTCCATTTTGGAGAATTTAGATCTGCACCAAGATCTGATTCTTTGGTAACCGTATACACTACGTGTCCTTTTGCATCAATGAGAAAGACATCATAAAATCCGAAATTATCCATAAAGATGGAAAAACCTTTTTCCCGTTTTTCAACTAAATCTCTATACTCTTTACTATCTACACCCTTTTTAAATGCCTTACTAAATAGTGGCAAACCCACTGTAAAACGTAAGTTCAATTGAACATCATCTAACAATTGAAGCCTGTCCCTGAAATAACTCTTCACCTGAATTGCCTTTTGCGTCTGAACAGCTTTAAGCTGATTAAACGCAGCCTCTTCCAAACTAGCACTGGCCGCATTAGTATTAAGAATAATTATAATGATAAGTGGTATTATTCCAATACTTAGAAAAAATACAGGCAGTTTAATTTTTAGTTCTAGATTTTTTAACATGATTAGTTCCTTCTATGGTAATGTGTAGATTAAGATAATTTACCAAATATAATCGGACTTTTTATCGTACATTAAAGTCCAAAATCAACTAATTTATGCTCTAAAATTAAGTTTAATTGCAATAATGAGAACTTAACTCATTTATGAATTTTATAATTTCGGTTTTTAATTCGGCAGGTTCAATAATTTCGATTCCATTTGTATAGGAGAGAAGCCATCTTGCAAAGTATTCCAGACTACCATACATAAAAGTTACTTCAACAAAATCGCCCGATCTGATTTCACTGACATACCCGTAAAAGTATTTTGAATTAAGCATCACCTTGTATATATCTGAAGGAACTTTAATTACAATCTTCTGTAATTCAACATCTTTGTATTGTTCATCAATATATTCTTTAAGTGATTTTCTGTTTCTTAAGCGAAAGTTTTTATTGGTCTTTTTAATTCTTCTGATTCTGTCAATTCGGAAATCTCTGTAATCTTCGCGCATTCTGCAAAACGCAATAAGATGCCAGGCTCCGGCGTAATGAACTATTCCAATCGGGTCAACTTCCCGTTCTGAAATTTTATCTCTGTAATATGTGTAATATTCTATCTCAATAACATTTTTACCGGCAATTGCTTCCTGCACCGGAACAATAAATTTATTTGATTCACTTTCTGCAAGAAACCATTTCTGAACCATAATGTTATCTTCAAGAAGCTCAAGATGTTCTTTGTCGTTGGTTTTAAGAACCGATTTAATTTTATAAAGTGCAGAAAAAAATTCTTTTCTAATCGATTCATCAGCCATTTTTTCAATAAGCTTTCCGCCCATTAACAAAGCTGAAGCTTCTTCTTTTGTGAACATTACAGGAGGAAGAAAATAGCCGTCAACAATAAAATATCCTTTTCCCGGTTCAACACCAATCGGAATTCCGGCTTCCTGCAAAGCTTTTATATCACGATAAACCGTTCTGAGTGTAATTTCAAAACGTTCTGAAATTTCCTGTGCTTTTACAATTCTTTTGCTCTGCAGTTGTATTAATATTGCTGCCAGTCTGTCTAAACGATTCACCGTTATTCCGATTTTATTAAAGTAAAAGGGATCTGTAACAGATCCCGTAATTTATTTTATTGATTGTCTGATAATCGTTTTTAATTTTTCAGGGTCAATTCTGCGCGGATCACTCAGATAAATATCGAGTTGTTTGCCGTACATTTCATACCCTTCAGATTCAATAAACTTATGCAGAAATTCTATTGTTTCTTCTTCTTTTTCATAAGGACCAATATGCATTACCTGCACAGCTTTATGAGCCGGACGTTTTTCAAATTTCAGTTTGTGAAGTGATGCAAGTTCTTTTTTCTTTTTTACTGCTTCCACAGCTTCATCAACATCTGCTTTGGTTATAAAAGAGGGCTGTGAAATCATCATCGTCCAGAGCCATTCATCTTTATTGTCTCGATCAAAATTCTCCATATTTTCACACCACCACAATGTTTCCATCGGCATTACAACATAATCATTATCAGGATTTTTACCTTTTACCAGAAACTTCATTGTGTATGATACGCCATATAAAACTTCAATAGCCTGCTCAAATTCCGGCGACTTTTCAGGATCACCTTTTCCATCAACCATCAAATATTGAAACTCAGGAACTTCAACAACTACAGGCTTATCTTTTTTTCCTGTATAAAGTTCTTTATAAACTTTTTTATAATCTGTCTTAGCCATTTCCAATCTCCTTATAATGGTTCTACAGGTATACAAATATCAACGTCAAATCCAACCGGCTCTTCGTTCGGATCTTTATAATAGATCTCGTAGCAATTGTCTGTCGGCTGATAACCGTTATTAGGAAGATAATCGGCATAAAGTTTTTTATATGCTTTTTTGAAATCATCGTGCGGTCCCTGAAATCTGCCGACAACACATTTAGCGGCTTTAATTTCTGTAATACCAATTTCTCTTTCAGGCTGAACATCTTCAGGCACACTTAAAGCTGCGTAAAAACGGCATTTTTCTTTTGGCGTTATATCAGGGTTATCCCAGGAGATTCCTAAAAACTGCGCATCTCCGGATAACAATCCGCGAGGCGCTGCCCAGGTGCACAGCTTTTCATAAGCTTCCGCAATGCGGGGGCCATATTCTCCAATTGTTAAAACATAAGCAATACGATATTTTGGCATTTGCTTTACTTCAATTTTCATTTTGTACTCCGAAATTTTAGTTGGATTATTTACATTGTCAAAATAATCATCTATATCGGCGTACTCTTTCAAAATCTTGCTTTCAATTTTACAAATCTTGCTATCTTTATTTTTTTCGCGCCACTGAGTTGGACTAATACCAAACTGACTTTTAAACGCGCGGGAAAATGCTGCAGATGAAGTAAATCCGCAGGAAAGTGCAATTGTTGTAATAGTATCATACTTTTTATGAAACAGCATATTGGCAGAGCGTTCAATTCTTATTCTGTTGATGAAATTATTAGGTGTTTCATTAACAAATGCCAAAAATACTCTGTGAAAATGGAACGGCGAAAAGCAAGAGACTTCCGCCAGTTTTTCCAGATTTATTTTTTTATCAAGATTGGAGTTTATATATTCAAATACTTTGTTCAATCTGGCTTTATATTCCAGACGAGAACTGTTTTTAATCTGATTCATTAGTACACGTTTTCCATTAGCCAGTTATGAACGGGAGCCATTTTTTTGAAAAGTTCATTTACATATTCAATTTGATCTTCAACCTCTAAGAGTTCCTTTATTGGTGTGCTTTTTAATCCCATCCACAATCCGTTATACAAAATATATTCAGGATAATCGTGATCTACTGAAAATCCGCGCGGAGTTTTTTTGTAATGTTTTCCGCCAAGTTCAAAATCATATTTTTCAGTAAGTTCTTTTACAATATCATCAAGTTCTTTTGCCGGAAACTCTTTTGCAACAACTGTTCTGTATTGTTTAAGAATATCTTTTGGAAACATATACATTCCTGCACCCATAAAAAACTGCTTTGGATCTATATGAAAGTAGAAGCCTGAGCATTCCATTTTTTTTCTTTCACCTTCCCAAAAATAAATTCCCAAATTGTTTTTATATGGATCTTTATTTTGTGAAAAGCGGGTATCCCGGTGCATTCTGAAAATTGATTTATCTGTTTTGGGGATTGCTTTTACATCAGGACAAAAATCTCTAATTACTCCCCCCAGAGCTTCAACAAATTCTTTTGCAGGTTCCATAACAACCTCATTAAAAACGGGTCTGTTATCTTCAAACCATTCTTTTGAATTGTTTTTTGAAAGATCGGATAAGAATTTGATTGTCTTTTTAGTGAAATACTGCATCTGCGTTCCCTTGTTAAATGAGTCGAATTTAATTCTTAAAATATACATAAAGTAAAGAACCATTCAAGATGATTCTTTACTTTATACTGAATTAAATTAACCTTTTGAATGGAAGGCAACACCATTTCCTTCGGTGTCGTTTATGAAAGCCATATAACCAATTTCTTCTGTGATTAAGGTTTTCGGCATTACAATTTCACCACCTGCTGCCTCAACTCTGGAAAGCTGAACAGAAAGATCATCGCCACAATTAAAATAAACTTTTACACCGGTTTTAGAAGGTTCGTAACCTTCCCCTTCGCAAAGTCCGCCACCAATTTCATTCTCTTCCATAGGGAAAAATGCCATCTTAAACCCCTGCATTTCATGTTCGCTCATTTCAACATCAAATACTTCAGAATAGAATTTTTTTGCTCTTTGAAGATCTTTTGCGGGAATTTCAAACCAGTTAACTACGTTGGCCATAACTTTGTCCTTTCTAATTTTGTTTTAAGTGACATCACCAAGATATTATTATCGGATGACAACCCTATGTCAGTTAATATTAAATTTTTGGTTTTACATTTAAATTTATCTCATTTTGTATTGGGAAAATATGATTTACCAACTCCCTTTTTTGGAGTTGAAACAGCTTTAAAGGCCAGTTAGAGGCCAGTTAGAGCGGAGTTGTAACGGATTAAGAGAGGAATTTTAGCTGAATGAACTCTTTATAGTATAGATTATACAGATCAATATTTTGCCAAAATCATTTCTTTTATTTAATTTTATCTCGCTATACAGATAAAAATCAAAATTTAAATTTCATTTTCTATTAAAAGAGAGATTTAATATGCCTCTTGAAAAATCTATACATCTTGAAATTGAAATTCCGGCAGAGAGAGCCAAAGTTTGGAAAACCTGGACAACCGAAGCAGGAGTAAAATCATTTTTCGCACCTGAATGCAAAATCGATTTTCGTGTTTACGGTGAATATGAAATGTACTTTATGCCGGATGCCGAAGAGGGATCGCGCGGCGGCGAGGGTTGTAAAATTTTAGCATTTCAGGAAAATGAATTTCTTTCCTTTACCTGGAATGCTCCGCCTCACCTGCCAAATGTAAGAAATCAAAAGACTGTTGTAATTATCAGATTAAAGGAACTTTCCGAACGGAAAACTCTGGTAAGTTTAACACATACCGGATGGGGAAACAACGCTGAATGGGATGATGCATATAATTATTTTGTAAAAGCCTGGGGAGAAATTGTTTTACCAAGACTGCAGAAGAGTTTTATGTAAAAGTGTTAAAAAACCTTGAAGGCAGAATACCTTCAAGGTTTGAAATTTATCTTAAAGTTAAATTTTTCCTAAAAGATCAACCATTTCAATTGCAGTTAGCGCAGAGTCCCAACCTTTGTTACCTGCTTTTGTACCTGCTCTTTCAATAGCCTGTTCAATTGTATCTGTGGTAAGTACACCAAAAATTATTGGTAAGCCTGTTTCCAGACCAACATTTGCAATCCCTTTTGATACTTCTGCAGAAACATAATCAAAGTGAGGAGTTGCACCTCTGATTACAGCGCCCAGACAAACAACAGCATCATATTTTTCGCTTTTTGCAAGTTTTTGAGCTACCAAAGGCATTTCGTATGCACCCGGAGCCCAGGTGATTGTAATTTCAGCTTCATCAGCTTCGTGTCTTACCAGACAATCAATTGCGCCTGTCATAAGCTTGTTTGAAATCAATTCGTTAAATCTGCCAACAACTAAAGCAAATTTTTTACCTTTTGCAGATAGATGTCCTTCAATAACTTTGGCCATCTTTCCTCCTGTTTATTTTTCTTTAATGTTATTTTTCAAAATTTCGTGTCCCATTTTATCTCTTTTGGTAAGAAGATAAAATTCGTTTTTATCATTAGGACAAACTTCAATTGGTTCGCGACCAACAACTTCGAGTCCGTAACCCTTTAACCCGATAATTTTCTGCGGATTATTTGTGATAAGCTTTATTTTACTTAGTCCCAAATCTTTAAGAATCTGAGCACCAATACCGTAATCTCTTAAATCAGGTTTGAATCCGAGTTCAATATTTGCTTCCACAGTGTCGCGCCCTTTATCCTGCAGCTGGTATGCTTTTAATTTATTTACAATACCAATTCCGCGTCCTTCCTGACGCATATAAAGTACAACTCCGGCGCCTTTTTCAGCTACCATTTTCATTGCACCGGCAAGCTGATCGCCGCAATCGCAGCGTAATGAACCAAAAACATCACCCGTTAAACATTCTGAATGCACTCTGACCAGCACTTCATCCTGTGAAGTAACATCACCAAACACAAGTGCAACCGGATTATCATTTAAGTCAAGAGTATTACTGTAAAGATGAAGTTTGAAATCACCAAATTTTGTAGGCATATCAACTTCAAGTTCTTTCTGAATTAACTTTTCTCTTTTACGTTTATATTCAATTAAATCAGCAATTGTAATCAATTTGAAATTATGTTTATCAGCAAATTTTCTAAGTGCCGGCAAACGCATCATTGTTCCGTCTTCATCCATAATTTCGCAAAGAGCGCCTGAAGGTTTTAATCCGGCAAATCTTGCAAGATCAACAGCAGCTTCAGTATGGCCACATCTTTTTAACACTCCGCCCGGCTGTGCAACTAAAGGAAAAATATGCCCGGGACGAGCAAAATCTTCTGCGGTTGCTGTTTCATCAATTATTTTATTAATGGTAATTGCTCTGTCAGCAGCAGAAATACCGGTTGTTGTTCCGTGATTATAATCTATTGTAACTGTAAAAGGTGTTTCGTGTAAAGATGTATTTTCAGTTACCATTTTTCCCAGACCAAGAGTTTTTGCTCTGTCAGGCAAAATTGAAACACACAACATTCCTCTTGCTTCTCTTGTTATAAAGTTAACATCTTCCGGAGTAATTTTTTCAGAAGCTATTATTATATCACCTTCATTTTCACGGTCTTCGTCATCAACAACAACAACCATCCTGCCTTGTTTAATATCTTCCAGCGCTTCTTCTATAGTGTCTATTTTTATTTTTTGCTCGAACATTTTAAAATCCCATCCTTTTTAACCAATCCTCGGTTATGGTTTCTTCTCCATTATCGGTTTTATTGTTCATTAGTTTCTCTATATATTTGGCGATAACATCCGTCTCGATATTAACTTTATCGCCAACTTTTTTATTTCTCAGTGTAGTATTGTTCCAGGTGTGGGGAATTACGGAAATTCCAACTCTGGTTCCGGTTAATTGTGCAATTGTAAGGCTAATTCCGTCAATAGTAATGGAACCTTCTTCAATGGTATATTTTTCTATTTTTTTCGGGACGTTTATCTCAAGTAGATAGTTATCGCCACGTTTTGTAATTGCAACAATTTCTGCAATTCCGTTAACGTGCCCCTGCACAATATGTCCGCCTAATCTGTCAGATAACCTCAATGCACGCTCAACATTTACCTCACTCCCTTCTTTAAGAAACGCAAGTGAAGTTTTATCTAGAGTTTCACCAACAGCATCAGCCCAAAAGCCGTCAGATTCCAGTTTTGTTGCTGTAAGACAAACCCCGTTTATGGCAATTGAATCATCAATTTTAAGGTCATCTAAAATTTCTGATGCTAAAACTCTTACTTTTTTACCACCAGGTAAAAGTTCGATTTTAACAATTTTTCCTATTTCTTCTACTAATCCAGTAAACATTAAATCTTTCTGTATACAATTTTAAGATCGTTTCCTAATTGATCGAAATCTGATAATTTGAGGCTGCTTTGTTCGGAGAGATTGAAAGCGCTTAAGCCTTTGCCGAAAAGTTTTGCTCCCTGCAAAATTATCAGTTCGTTAAATAGTTTTTTGTCAATAAACTGCGAAAAAATTCCGGCTCCGCCTTCAACCATAATTGAAGATATTTTTTCATTCGCTAATATCTTTAATATTTTGTCTAAATCCAAGTTTGTTCCGTTTTCTGAGTCAATCTGAAAAATTTTTACCCCTTTTGAGTCAAGAACCTTAACTTTTTCTTTATCAACATTTTTGCTACAAAAGAGATAAGTATCTTCAGATCCGTTAAAAAGTTGTGCTTCGGGATTTACATTTAATCTGCCGTCAATAATAACTTTGGCAGGATTTCTTCCTTCAACTTCTCGCACGGTTAAAGCCGGATTATCTATATTTACAGTGTTTGCACCAACCAGAACCGCGTCGTATTGACTGCGAAGCTGATGTACAAATTCTTTTGATTCGGAACCTGTTATCCAGGTCTGTTCCTTTTCCGATAAAGAGATTTTTCCGTCGATTGTCTGAGCAACTTTCAACATTACATACGGCTTTTTCTCTTTTATGGAATGAAGAAAAAACTTATTTAGTTCGGCTCCTTCATTTTCCAAAATTCCGGTAACAACTTCAATTCCCGCATCCTGCATAAGTTTTATTCCGCCGCCGGCAACCTGCGGATTTGGATCAACATTGCTTATAATTACTTTTTTAATTCCGGCACGGATAATTGCCTGGGCACAGGGAGGCGTTTTTTTGTTGGTATGGCAGCAGGGTTCCAGATTGCAAAACAGAGTTGCATCTTTGGCATTTTCTCCTGCAATTTTTAATGCTTCCGCTTCTGCGTGCGGTTTGCCAAACTGAGTGTGCCAGCCTTCTGCAATTACCTCATCATCTTTTAAAATAACAGAGCCGACAAGAGGATTGGGACTCACTTTTCCCCTTCCTCTTTCGGCTAATTCAAAACATCTGTTTATATATTTTTCGTAACTATTTTTCATCTTTCTGCATCAATTTTGTTACTCAAAAATAGGGTATAAATTTATGATTTCCTATTTGTATTGATGCAATATTTCTATTTTTTAGCTCTTTTTATTGCTGCAATAACTGCACCCAGACAAATTAAAAATACACCGAGCCATACAAAATTGATAAATGGTTTAATGGCAATTTCAACTGCAAAGGTATCTTTTGCAGCTGGAGCTGTTGTTTCTTCTCCATCAAGGTTTTCGCAGGAAATTTTAATACTTCCCGCAGCATCTAGCCAGAGAAGATTAATTCTCAGGTTCAGTTCTTTAATTTCAACAGGAGTATATTTTTTCTCATTTCCTTTTGCAATCATTTTAGGTGAAACATCAAAAGATTTGCCATCTTTTTTCACTGTCAGGTCAGCACCAATTGAAAATTCTTCTCCGCCCTGCATTTTTCCAAATGCGTCTTCAGGAAAATCAAAACCGTTAAAAACTATTTCGTAATCTTTCTGTTTTTTAGAATCTCCTTTACGAAGAGAAATTTCATCTGCTTTACTTTTTTCGGCAGCACTTTCATAACTAAGTGGTGTTACATAATAATCATAAAGCCAGCCTTCAATTATATCGGGCTCTCTCATCAATCCGTTATTAAAACTGCTGATATACATTATTGGCGCTGCAACACTGGCATCACCATCTTTTTCAACCTTTACGTTAAAGTTATATTTCTCTGTCCCGGAAATTTGTGTGTATCCGGTAAATGTAAGATTGTGTCCGAAAACTTCCACTGTTTCGTTAATCGGGAGATCCACACTTTTCAGTTTAGAATAATTTCCTGTTGCAATTACCCCAAGGAAAAATATTCCAACACCAATATGTGTAATATATGCACCTGTTTTAAGTAGTGATTTTGAACCTGCTTTAATACACCAGTGAGCGTTTGTAAAAACAATAAAGAGTGATGAAAGAATAAAGATAGAATTAAGAATTGAAATTTCATCAACAGTTAAAATAATAATTCCGGTTCCCACAAAAGAGAGAATAACCGATGTTATAATTGTTGCAAACAATTCTTTTGTTACATCTTTTTTCCATCTTACATAAACGCCTGCACCAATAAGCAAGCCCATAATAATTGCAAGAGGAAGGTTCATTTTGTTGTAAAAACTGATATCTATAACTTCACCAAAAATTGGTGCCGAAGTTGCTGAAATAATAATTAATCCTGAAGCAAGTAAAACTGCCGCGCCTGCAAAAAGCACCATTTCTCTTGAAAGATAATCTGTTACAGGGTTCTTAAATTCTTCAAAAGATTTGCGTCTTCTGTACATCATTGCAAATGGTGCAACAAGTATTAAAACCTGAATGATAATAAGGAATAAAAATACTGTTCTTCCCGGTGCAACAAACGAGTGTACAGATGCTTCCTGTAAAACACCGCTTCTTGTAAGAAATGTACTGTAAACTACAAGGACGTAAACCAGAATACTTAAAACAAGGTTTAATTTTACAAATTTTGGTTTTCCAATTTCATTTGTTCTGTTTTGAATTATTAATGTGTGAACTGCCGCTATCCATACAATCCAGGGAACAAGACTCGCATTTTCTACCGGGTCCCAGCCCCAATATCCGCCCCAGCCAAGAATACCGTAAGCCCAGTATCCGCCAAGCATAATTGAAAGTCCGAGAACCATAGAACCAATCAGAGTCCAGGGCATTGAATGTTTAATCCATTTAATAAATTCGTTGTTTATAATTGCTGCAAAAGCAAATGTGTAAGGAACAGTTGCAAGCGCAAATCCGACAAATAAAATAGGAGGATGAATCTGCATCCAGAAATTTTGCAATAACGGATTTAATCCTTTTCCGTGAAGAATAAAATGACTTAACGGAATGTTGCTTCCTTTAAGAAGTGCATACAATTCTTCTGTCATTTTAACAAAAGTTTTTCCGCTGTTTTCATTTGTATAAACAAACTGATAGAAAAACGGTAAATTAAAATATTGCTGATTAAGATGTTTTACATCTATATAAGTGGCTGATTGCCAGATAAGGTTAAAAGGACTTTTAAATAAAGGGTTAACCATTACAAGCAGACAGGCAAGTGTGAATGAAAAGACTGCCATTACAGGGGCTTCAAAACCTTCCCGTTTTTCAACATAACTTAACAGAACTAATCCGACAATAACAGTAAAGAAGATCCATAACATAAAACTTCCTTCCTGTCCGGCATAAAAAGTTGACATCAGCAAACCGGTGCTGAGTCCGCTGCCGCTATATTCATAAACATATTTATATTCATAATTATGAGATAAAATTGCAGAGAGTAAAATCATACTGGCTAAAATTACCAGCAGACTCATTCCGTAAAAGCTGAATCTTGCAATTTTTAGAGTATTAGTGTAACCTTTAACTGTATATGAATACATCACCGCCGATAAAAAAGCCAGCAGCAATGCAAATATCAATACAAGATTTCCAAACATATATTCTCCGGGTTAAATTAAGATTGGTTCTCTTCAAAACGTTCTTCATATTTGGAAGGACATTTTGTAAGAATAGTGGCAGCGTTAAAAATACCGTTGCTGTATTTGCCTGTAACAACCACACTTGTTGCCGTTTCAAAATTATTAGGAATACTTCCCTGATAAACAACTTTGACTTCAACATTTTTGTTGTCTTTTATATAGAAGGTAAAAATATTGTTGGCCTTATCCATTTCATAACCTTTCTCCTTAACCCAAACGCCTGTTGCTCTTATTGTTACATCAGATTTCTGGATTCTGGAAAAATCGTTTTCATAAGCAATACTGCTTTGCGAAAGCAAAAGCGCCATTACTCCTAAAAAAACAACAATTACAAAACCGCCTAATACGTATTTCTTTTCCATTTTATCTCTCTAACTCATTTTCAATTTCGTTAAGTCTTTTATCCAGTCGGTTCATATAAACAAAAACACCTAACCAGACAGCAAGAACTATAAACAGAACTATATATATCGAATTTGTCTCTAAAAACTCCATACTCTTTATCTCCTTTACAAACTTTTCTTCATTAATTTATCTCTTATAATTATTGATTTGTAACCTATTCTCCACATCCAGTAATAAAGTAGTGAAAATGCTGCCAGCGAAAGAAAAAATACCACCATCATATTTCCATTCATATGAAAGTTTACTACAGGACCCGCAGATGTATCATCCGCAGAGCCGGGATGCAGACCAGTCATAATTCTCGGCATTATAAAAATAAAAAAAGGAGCAGTCAGTGCAGATATGATAGAATAAACAGCAGAAAGTTTCGCTCTTTTTTCTTCATTATCGATAGCGGAACGTAATGCAAAAAGGGCTCCGTAAATTAATAACAGAATAAAAACACTTGTTTCCCTCGGATCCCAGTGCCAGAAAGCACCCCAGGAAAACTTAGCCCAAATTGAACCTGTTACTGTAGCAAGAATACAAAACATCATTCCAAGCTGTAAAGCAGCCAGTGATTTTGCATCATCATCAAGATTTTCTCCTTTCAGATATTTGATGCCGTAAACCATTGCTGTTACAAAAGCAACTAATGCCAGCCAGGCTGTGGGAACATGAAAAAAGATGATTTTTGCTTTCTCTTCTAGCCCGGGGATGATTGGAAATTCATACCAGGCTGAAGGTGAGTGTACAATAGGAAATGCTAACCCGGCAATAATTACGTACGACATTAATAACAATAGTACCAACTTTAAGGGGTTTTTCATATTTAATTTTCCTCTTTTACTCAATTCTTAAAAAAAGATATTATGTACTAATATAGTATATAACTGATTCTAATGAAAGTAAATATTTAATATCAATTGCTATTTATTTATATAATTGTTACTATAAATTGGTTCGAAAATTTTCCTTTAATATCGGACTATTTTGTATTATTTAACCTTGTCAGGAGAAACCTAGTTTGAAGTTTTTTTCGTTCTTTTTTGTTACCTGCTGTTTAATTTTTGCTCAGACTGAAAAACAGCACAAGTATATTGGAGTTCAAAAATGTGGATTGTGCCACAAAGGTAAAAAAATCGGTGCTCAGTATAAGTTATGGCAGTCACGTAAACATTCACAATCTTATAAAGCTCTTTTATCAGAAAAAGGAATAAAACTGGCCGAATCTCACGGATTAGGAAAAGCTTCTGAAGCAAAGGTTTGTCTTACCTGTCACGCCCCTGCCGCGCTTGTTGATAAAAAACTCTTTACCAAAGGATTTAAAATTGAACATGGCGTTCAGTGCGAAACCTGTCACGGAGCAGGTCAGCATTATCGTTCAATGAAAATTATGAAAAATAAGGCAAAAGCAATCGAGAATGGATTAGTAGATTTTAAAGATAAAGCAGCCATAAAAGCCTTGTGCGTAAAATGCCACAAAGGAGATGAACATACAGGCAAGTTTGATTTTGAAAAAGCCTGGGAGCAAGTAAAACACCCTGTACCAGAAAAATAACGGTTGTATGAAAAGGCTTATTTTATTTCTATTTGTTTTCTTTTGCATAACAAATGTATATGCCCAGAATGTTTTTGGACGCTTATCAACATCGGCTTATTTTTACGAAACTCACCCTGATGTGAGTATATCATCTGTAAATGTACGCTCCTTCAATATTTTGTCTTTAACCGCAACAAAAGATAAACTCTCTCTGAAAACAAGAATGAACTTTGAAGCTGACTTTTCAGAGAATTACAAAGATCATCCCAGATTAAGATTTTACAATTTTTATCTGGAAGGAAAAAACCTCTTTAATCTTGTAACTGTCAGACTGGGAAGACAGACGCTTATTAATAGTCTGGGCGCTTCTTTTGACGGTGTAAGTCTGAAATTCAAAAAGAAAAAATATACTCTCACAACATATTACGGCGGAAATGTTCCTGCTTATCAAAAGTTTGAGCTTACTGATGATCTTGCAGATAATTATGTTTTGGGAGCTAAATTTAACACGGAAATATATAAAAACCTTAATCTGGGGTTAGATTATATAAATAAACATTTTAAGCCGGATGAATATTACGCTGAGCGACTGGATGAAAATTACAATCCGGTTAATACTCTTATCAAAAAAAATTCATTGCAATATCATTATTTATCTCTGAATGCACGCTACTTAAAAAAAGATAACTTCAGATTATCTTCTAAATTTGTTTACGATTTGAACTTCAAACAGGCATCCCGATTTAATTTCTCCGGCAGAATTCAGGCAACAAAAAAACTTGGCATTAATTTATACTATAATTATAGAGAAGCACGAATTGCTTACAATTCTATCTTTTCCGTTTTTAACTTTGGTAACAGTCAGGAAATTGAAACCGGACTCGATTACAAATTTGGAAAACAGTTAAGCATTACAGGAAAATATGGCTATGTAAAATATAAGGATGAAAACTCTTCTCGTCTTTCTCTAAATCTGCACACAATCTACGGAACTTTGAATTACAGAAAAACTTTTGGTTTTGCAGGTGAGCTGGATGCAGTTTCAATTTACACTGCCAAAACATTGTTTAATGGAAAACTTACTCCTTCAATAGGAATTTCATATACAGATTATAAAATTTCGGAAGATGATGAAACAGATAATCTGATCTCATTAACCGGTGGAATAAATTATCGTCCGGCAAAAAAACTCTCTTTCGATTTCCAGACTCAATATTATAATAATAAGTATTACAAAAACGATTTACGCTTTTTACTCAGAGCCAATTATTATTTTAGAATTAACAGATAATTTCAAACTATGACCATTAAACGCATAAATATTACTATACTAGTTTTAACTGTTTTATCGGCTGTGTTAATTATTCCCGGTGAAATAAGAACCGACGAGATCGGGAAATATTCTAAAATAATAAAGTTTAGTCACGACCAGCATTCAGATATAAAATGTTCCGATTGTCATCTCAATACTGTCAATCAGGAGAAACTATCCGGCAGTCTGCTCCCTGAAAAACAAGTCTGCGCCGAATGCCACGATGTTGAAGATGAAACCGGCTGTAACACCTGTCATTTTGAAGGAAAGTATGAACCTTACAATTATAAACAGGGAATGCTCAAATTTTCTCACAGCACACACACTGATAAAAACCTCTGTTTTTATTGCCACATAGAGAAACAAAACGATAAAACATTAATTGGCAATCCTGAAATGTCAACCTGTTTTACCTGTCACAAAAACAGTGTTGAATCTGAAAATGATTGTGCGGTTTGTCATATAAAAACAGATAATCTTCTGCCTGATTTTCATAATAATCTTGATTTTGCAAAAAATCACGGCAGTTATTCAGATCAGAATTGTGCAATGTGTCATTCAAATGATTTTTGCTCAGATTGTCACACAGCTTCAGGATTAGAACTAAACGGATTGATTCAAAACACTTATCCTATTCTTGCTCCTGGTGAAAAAAGTAATCCGCTGAAACTCCAAAAACTGAACAGAGTTCACTCAATGGATTACAGATTTACTCACGGAATTGATGCCCGCGGAAAAGTTTCCGATTGTTATACCTGTCACCAGGCTGAAACTTTTTGTATAGAATGTCACAGTGAAAACGGATTAAATCCGGCGGGTAATTCCCTTTTACCACTTTCACATCTTAATCAGGAATTTATAACTCTGGGAGTTGGTTCCGGCGGCGGCGAACATGCTCGTCAGGCCAGAAATGATATTGAAAGCTGCGCATCTTGTCACGATACTCAGGGAAGTGATCCTAACTGTATAATGTGTCACATTGATCCTGACGGAATAAAAAGAACAAATCCTTCAACTCATAAAAGCTCATTTATGTCGGGCAGCGAAGGCAACTGGCATTCTTCCAGAGGAGCTGTTTGTTATAATTGTCACACCGATCCGAATGCTCGTCCCGACGGCAAAAGCGGATTAGGATTTTGCGGATATTGTCACGGTTCAAAATAGATATGAATATGAAAACTTTAATAAAAATATCTTTGTTATTAATTCTGGTGAGCTGTAGTGATTTAAAAGAAAATATCACTGAGCCTGTCAAGAGAGTAAATATTCATAAAGAAGGGATAAATGACAAAAATTCGCCTAATTTTCACGGAAAGCTGACAGCAGAACAGCCAAACAAAATGGAGTTTTGTCAAAGTTGTCATGCGGGAAATTTTCAGGGAGGAACGGCAAAAGTTTCCTGTACAAATTGTCATCAGTCAATCGATTTACACGCAAGAAATTCTGAAATATCACATATAAATTATCTGAGAGAAAACAACTGGCAGCTTGGTTCCTGCAAAATGTGTCACGGAAGTAATTACGCAGGCGGAAGTGCGAGTCCGACTTGCCTGACTTGTCACAATTTACAAGACGGACCGGAAAACTGCTCTACCTGTCATTTTGACAATAACCTAAAACCGGCAACAGGTTTTCATAAAATGCACCTTTCTGCAACAAAAGGTTTAGATACGGAATGCTCTGTCTGTCATAATGTACCTGAAACTTTTTCTGCTTTCGGACACATAGACGATACCGAAGGAGCGGAAATTATTTTATCTTCACTTGCGTTAACAGCTACAAATGAAGATTTCACAGAATATTATGATTCTACTCTGCCTGTTATTGCACCAAAGGGTGTGTACAACAAATATGATAAATCCTGCTCAAACGTATATTGTCACGGATATTTCAAAAATGGTAATTTATATAATAGAGTAAAAACAACAGATCAGTTTGTCTGCGGTTCCTGTCACGGCGACCCTGCAACAAATAATCCTTTGCCAAAAGGAAATCATCCTAAATCGGAAAATTGTTATTTGTGTCACTCAACAGTGGATATTGACAGAAACTTTATAAAGGCTGATCAGCATATAAATGGCAAATTAAATGTGTTCGGACAGGAAAAAAATTTCTGATAAAAGAGAGTTTTTTTAATTCTGGAGCCTGGTTCAAACTATAATTCGTTAAATTTATCCTGAAATGAATCGATATAAAAAAAACTGCATCTATATAATTGATGAAATAAGCAGTTTTTTATGCCAAATAATAATGTTTGAAAAAAATGTTGTTATTTGTTAACTTTGTTTCGAGAAGTGCTTCTCGATATTTTTATACACATAATAATGGAAAATATGTCTACCAAAAAAAACACACCGGAGCCGACATTAAGAAGGCTACCACGTTATTTGCATCTGCTATTGCGCCTTAGAGAAGGTGGAATGACTGAAGTTTCCAGCACAGTCCTTGCAAAAGAACTTACTCTTGATCCTACTCAGGTCAGAAAAGACATTGAGTACACTGAAATCATTGGCAAGCCCAAAACCGGTTATAACATCGAAAAATTAATTTCGGCTATCAAAGATTTCCTTAGCTGGGATAACAATAACAAAGCTGTTTTAGTTGGTGTTGGACACTTAGGTACGGCAATGTTGGGTTATGGAAACTTTAAAACTTACGGATTGAATTTTGTAGCTGCTTTTGATACAAACCCGGATAAAGTTGCAACAGAAGTTCAAGGTGTTCCTGTCCATTCATTGCACAAATTACCTGAAATTGCAAAAAAAGAGGAGATTAAATATGGAGTTTTAACTGTTCCTCCTCAGTATGCGCAATTTGTTGCTGAAATGATGATTGAAGGCGGAGTTAAAGCTATCTGGAATTTTGCACCTGCACAACTTAAGTTACCTGATAATATAGTTGTAGAAAATGCTCAGCTTACTCAAAGCTTGGCAGTACTTTCCAGAAAATATGTAGAACTTATGGAGAGAGAAGACATCTAATAAGGAACCAAAAGTAATTACTTTTGTAAAAGATTTGTTAATAATTAAAATTTGGAGGTTTGCTTTTATCATTTCTACCCTTTTTTCACTATTCCTATAGTTAGGTATTTGGAGGAATAAATGACTGATAATTTTCTCGATAGAAGCAATTATTTTAAAGGTCTTTTACTTTTAGTTGGGAAAGATCAAAAAGTTTCAGAAGCCGAAAAGGATATGATTTTTACTGTTGGAAAAACACTCGGCTTTGAAAAAAGTTTCTTTGAAGGAGCTGTTAAAGATTTATTAGAAAACGAGTACATCGATCAAAATCCGCCTGTGTTTTCGCAAAAAAGTTACGCAGAAGCATTTTTGAGAGATGGCATTAAACTCGCGTTTGTCGATAATGATTTGGATGGTCAGGAGTTTGACTGGCTTCACTCGGTTGCTGAAAAAAACGGCATTCCAAATGAGTGGCTGAAAGCCGAGTTTCATTCGTTTATCAATCATCGAAATATTACCGGTGAACCAGAGCTCGAAATTCAAAAATTTTTCAATATCAATAAAAACTAAAAGTCCGGTTAACCCGGACTTTTTTTTTGTCCCGCCTTTAACTATTTTCGTAATCACATACTAACTTTATTCACAGGGGAACAAATGAAATCAATATTACGTGTTTTATCACTACTCCTTTTTGTTCAGGTTGCTCTATTTGCACAAAAAGGATTGTATGAGCCAATCGACTATTCAAAGCTTAAAGGAACATTTAACGATTTTGGTAAGATGTGGACTTTCGACGATATTCCTTTTGAAAAATGGGAACAACTTTACGGCTTTAAGCCTGATACAAAATGGCTTGAAGATGTACAAAAATCTGCACTTCAGTTTGGCGGCGGATGTTCAGGCGCATTTGTATCACCAAACGGCTTGATAATGACAAACCACCACTGCGCGCGCGGAAGATTAAGAGGCGTACAAAAAGATGGTGAAAATCTGCTTAGAGACGGATTTTATGCTCCTACTCTTGCAGAAGAACGCAGACTTCCCGGTTTGTATGTTGATCAGTTAATTGCTATTGAAGATGTTACTTCTGAAATTATTGAAGCTATTAACGCCGGTGAAACCAATGCTGAAAAAGTAGAAAACAGAAAAGATAAAATTAAAGAACTTGAAGAAAATTACAGTGAAGAAACAGGACTTTTATGCAAAGTGGTTACCTTGTACAACGGCGGTAAATATTCTCTTTATGCATACAAAAGATATGAAGATATAAGAGTTGTAATGTCACCCGATTTTCAAATTGCAGCAACAGGCTGGGATTGGGACAACTTCACTTATCCAAGATATGAATTAGATTTTATGTTTTTACGCGCTTATGACGAAAATGGCGAACCTGTAAAAACAAAACATTATTTTGAATGGAGTAAAGAAGGCGCTGCCGAAGATGAACTTATCTTTACAGTCGGTCGCCCGGGTAATACTGACAGACTTCTTTCAGTAAAACAACTTGAATATTTCAGAGATTACACATATCCGCAAATATTAACAATGCTTAACGAAGCATACAAAATAGCAACGGAAAATTTTAATGCTTATCCTGAAAGAGAAGCTGAACTTCTTAATGTTGTAATGGGAATCGGAAACGGCAGAAAATCTTACGCCGGAAGATATATGGCTTTGCGCGATGAATTTGTTATGGCAAAAAAACGCGACTTTGAGAAAAAGCTGATTGAAAAAATTAATTCTATTCCTGAATTAAAAAACAAGTATGGTCATTTATGGAAAAATATTGATGTTGCAATAGATGAACTTAAACAATATCCGCAAAGATTAGGATACGGCATTAATCGTTTTTCACCTAAATATTTCAGAATTGCAAAGAAACTGATTAGTGATATTGGCGAAAACCCTGATATGGGTCGTATGTCAGAAGAAAAAATAAATGATTACGTTGATAAGTTGTTTGGTAAAGAATTCAATTTTGAAGAAGAGACTAAAAAGTTAAGCGGTCATTCAAAATTCCTGTATTCTGTATTTAAGAATAACGACAGAATAGCAAATATGCTTTACAACAAGCTTACAGGAAAAGAAGCAATTGCTTATGTTAAAGCAAATTCGTTTTTAACAGATAAAAATAAACTTGTCCAGGCAATTAAAAATTCACCACGTTCTATTTTAGATCCTAAAGATGTAATTCTGAAATATGTTATTGAATCACAAAATTACCTTAAAGAGATCTCTCCAAAAGTAAAAGAAGTTGAAAATACTCTTGTAATACTTAATCAGCAGCTTGGAGAAGCAGTATTTGCAGCTTTTGGTGATAAAATTCCGCCAGATGCAACTTCAACTTTAAGAATTAGTGACGGACAAATAAAACAGTATGAATACAATGGAACTCTGGCTCCGGGTAAAGTAACTTATTATGGCTTGTGGGACAGATACAATTCATTTGATAAATCAACTTATCCTTGGGGTTTACATGAAAGATGGAAAACTCCTCCGGCAGATCTTGATTTGAAAACTTTTATCGGTTTTGCATCAACAAATGATATAGTTGGCGGTAACTCAGGAAGTTCAATAATAAATAAAAACCAGGAAGTTATTGGTCTGGCTCACGACGGTAATCTTGAAAGTCTTGCCGGAACATTTATCTTCCTTCCTGAAGAAAACAGAACAGTAGCCACTGATTCACACGGTCTGATGGAAGCATTAAAATATATCTTCAAAACAGATGCTTTAGTAAAAGAATTACAAACAGGAAAAATCTCTAAAAACTAATCATATAAACAGGATCTCGCTGAGATCCTGTTCCCTTTTTATTTCCCTTCAAAATTACTTCACACAAAACATACATACATTTTTCCCGATAATGTCTATTTACCGGTAAAATTTCGCCTTTAACCGAAAAAGAGTTTAAGAAAATTTACAACTAATATAAGTTTGATTAATTTTTTAGATAAATAAGACTTAGAGGAATTTACGTTGAAAAAAAGCGTTCAATTTTTTTGCAAATTTCTGGTAATCTCTCTTGTTATGATGAGTGCAAATTCTCTCTTTGCCCAGCTGGAGGTAATAACTCTGGATGAAGCCATTTCGCGTGCATTGAGTCATAACAATCAGGTATTAGCCAGTAAATACGGACTTGAACAGGCCAAGTGGGATACCAAAAGAGCCTGGGCTGAACTTTTTCCTACTCTCGATTTTAACACCCGCTTTACAAGAATCGATCAGCAGACTTATGAGGAAAGAGATTTCAGAAGATATCTTCCGCCTGAAATTGCTGCAACCATGCCGCAGACAGTTTTTCAGGAATCTTACTCTTCATCATTAGAAGTTAATATGCCTCTTTTTAACGGAGTGCTTTTTAATGGTATTTCTATAGCCAATGAAAATGAAACGATGGCTGAACAGATGAATTCTTCCACAAGACAAAACATAGTTTTTCTTGTAATCAGCAGTTACCTGGAAGTGCTTAAAAGCAAAGATGTATATACGCTACAAAAGGAATATCTGGAGTTGTCACGACTCAATTATGAGAAGGCCGAAAGATTATACAAAGCAAACCGCTATTCAAAAACAGAAGTATTGAGATGGAAAGTTGATCTTGAACAGCAAAAAAGTACGGTTGTTACAAGTGAATCTCAATTGCGAAGTGCAATTACAAATCTGAACCGACACATTAAACTTAACATAGATGCAAACACCAAAGTTGAAGTCAGGTTACCGGAAGAATTGCAGACTGAAAAAGATAAAATTTTAACTCTTTCAGATGAAGAAATTCTAAATATGATTGATTTAACAGATGAGCAATTAGTGAAAATCAATGCGGCGCTTTCAGCCGAACAAGCAGGAACCGAAGTGAGCAGATTGTTATACAAAAACAATTATGCTTCTTATCTGCCCAAAGTGAATGCAACATATTCTTACGGATGGAGAGAAAATAATACTATCGGACTTGATGATTATTCACCAAAAACTCTTTCTATAAATCTTAGTGTTCCAATTTTTTCAGGATTTCAAAACTACACAAAACTGAAATCAAGTTATTACGAATACAAAAAGAAAGAAGAAGATTTTAACAACAATATTGCAAATACAAAATATCTTCTTACCGAAACAGTCAATAAACTGATTAATCTCAGAACACAGAAAATTTTATCAGCAACCAGTGTTGAATATAGTAAAAGCAATTACAGAACTGTAGAGACACAAAAGGAAAAAGGACTGGTTTCAAATATCGATTTTATAGATGCAAAACTTAATTTGCAAAACGCCAGACTCAATCAGCTGAGCATCAACTATGATCTTATCTCCACAATTGTGGAACTTTATTATATGCTTGGCAAAGTTGAATCTGTTATCCAATAAGAAATTAATATAACTCGGGAGAGTAAAATGAACAATAAATTTTTACTTATGGTTTTATCTTTAATTCTGATTTTTTTAACAGGATGCGAAAGCGGAAGTGCGGAAACTCCTTCTGAAACTCCGCCGGAAGTATCCAAAGCAAATGCACTTGTTATTCCTGTTGAAACAATGGTTGTTTCTAAAAAAAATGTAGCTCAGGTTGTTTCATACACTGGAAAAATAGAAGCAAAAAATTCCGTTGATATAATTGCCGAAGTTTCAGGCAAGGTGGAAAAAATTAATAAGCGTCTGGGCGATAAAGTCCGCTCGGGAGAACCACTTGCAATTATCGATTACAGAATTCCGGAAGCCAACTACAGACAGGCTCAGGCTCAGGTGTTATCTGCAGAAAATAATCTGAACATAGTAACAACTAATTTAAATAGTGATCAGGTGTTATTTTCAAACGGAGATATTTCCAAACTGGCATTAGATAATTCCAAATTGGCTGTTAAAACGGCTCAGGCAAATTTAATGTCTGCCAAAGCACAGTTAAAGATAAATAAAAAAACTTTTGACGATACAAAACTATCTTCACCAATCAGCGGATTTATTTCAAGAAAAAATATTGAACTCGGCACAATGGTTAACATCGGCTCACCTGTTTACCGTGTTGTTGATCTTTCCGAAATGAAAATAAAACTGGGCGTTCCTCAGGATATAGTTGGGAAAATAACAAAACAAACAGCCGCTAAAATATTTATTTCTTCTCTTCGTAATAAATCGGTTAACGGCTCGGTAAAATATATTTCACCACAGGCTGATGAACAAACCGGAACTTTTGAAGTAGAAATTTATGCTGCAAATACTTCTGATTTTATGATCAAAGCCGGAATGACAGTGAAAGTTGATCTTGCTCTAAGTGCAAAGGAAAACAAACTGGTTGTTCCTGATTATGCTGTTGTTGCAAAAGATAATGCCACTTATGTTTATATAATGAATGGCGAAAGAGCAAAACTTACAAAAGTTACTCAGGGAGAATCCTTTGGTTCCAACATAGAAATTATTGAAGGATTAAATGAAGGTGACGAGATAGTGGTTGTTGGAATTAAAAACCTTGGTGTTGACACCAAAGTGAAAGTTGAAAAGAAATATAATTAAGAATCCGAATAAACGAGGTTATAAATGGATGTAGCTAAATTTTCTGTTAAGAACCCGATTCTTGTGAATCTTCTGATGATCGGGTTATTCGTGTTCGGAACTATTGCATTGTTGCGAATGCCTACAGAACTTAATCCCGATATCAATTTTAACTGGGTGATAATAAGTGTGCCTTATCCGGGTGCATCCCCTACTGAAATTGAAAATCAAATTATAGATCCAATTGAAACTGAAATCAGTGATGTTGATAAAATAAAAGAAATCTTATCTACAGCTTCCGAAGGTGTAGCTGTTGTTTTTATAAAACTTGAAGATATTTCTGATACAAGATTCAGAGAAATTCTGAATGATGTAAAATCGGAAGTTGATAAAGTTGACCTGCCCGATGATGCAGAAGATCCGATTATTGATGATTTCAGTTCAGGCGAATTTTTGCCTGTTATAGATATAAATATGTCATTTTCAATTCCTGAAGCAAATGCTTTAAAAATTGCAGATGACCTTGAAGAAGATTTGAAAGATGTTGACGGTGTTGGAAAAGTTCAGGTTTCAGGTTATGCCGATCGTGAAATATGGGTGGAAATTGATCCTGAAAAACTTAACGCCTACAATCTTACTTTTGAAGATGTTTTTATGGCAATCAGAGTCCGCAACTTAAATGTTCCGGGTGGTAATATTTCAATTGGAAAGACCGAATATCTGATTCGCTCAATTGGTGAGTATGAAAACGTTGAGGAAATATCAAATACTGTTGTTCGCTCAAATTCAAACGGACGAAATATTAAAGTACGCGACGTTGCAAAAGTAAGCAACAGAAGACAAGAACTTGTTATTCTTTCCAGATTAAATGGTGATCAGTCAATCTCTTTTTCTGTTTCTAAAAAAAGTGAAGCCAATTCACTTGATATCATTGATGAAATCAAACTGCTTGTTGAAACATACAAAAACCGCGTTCCCGACGGTGTGGAGTTTGGTTTCTTTAATGATAATTCGGTATACATAAATCGCGTAATAGGAATTTTGAAAAACAATGCAATTACAGGTATGATTCTTATTGCGTTTATTCTTTACGTTAACCTTCTGTGGACTCAAGAGCCAGTAAAAACTCAAAGCGATCTCACTCATGCAAATTAAACGCAACTCCAGGTAACGTTCTCTCTAAACCTTTGATAACAAACTTGATATAAATATTTATTTTAGTTCCTAGGTAGTTTTACTCTGCAATGTTAATTGACTT